>CAMNJD010000425.1 GCA_946540705.1 uncultured Ruminococcus sp.
CGGGAATCTGAGTTTTTGGAAAATGGTACCAAGTTTGCCGATGGCGAGGATTACGGGAAGAGTATCTACACGAAGCGGAGATGAGAAAAGGGGGCATTTTTGCCCCCTTTCAAAAAATTCTTTAAGAAAATATCAGGAATCTCATAAAAACAATCATGAATTCCGATAGATCATCATAACGCTTCTTGTTCACACTCTAATTCAATCGAGAAATTCTGCACTATAATATTGCGGATGATAATTCTCTTTTTTTGTTGGATTCCGTTATCAAACAAATACCGAGCGAGAGGGTTGATAAGCAGACTTTCCACAATATTCCCGATACCCCTTCCGCCATTATCCAGATTATGCAAAGCACGCTCCGTTAGAATCTGTATTGCAGTATCTGTGATTTGCAGCTCGATGTGTTTTTCTGTTGACAGTGCATGAACAATCCGGTCAATTTGCGCCTGCAAAATCAGTTTGGCTGTTTCCGGCCTGATAAAATCAAACACAATAATATTTTCACCGATACGGTTTAAGATTTCAGGGCGACCAAGTTCCAATTTGAAATAGTCCTCGATTGCTTTGCGAACTTTACTCTGGACCTCGGGATACTGCATCTCCGGCGTGACATTTGCCTCGCGCAGTCCTGCTGTATTACGAGTGTAAATGCCAAGATTGCTCGTAAAGATAATGATACATTCTGAGAAATACACTGTATTTCCCTGCCCATCGGTCATTCTGCCGTCCTCCAGAATTTGCAGGAACTTGTCAAAAATAGATGGGTGTGCTTTCTCAATCTCATCAAACAGTAAAATTGAAAATGGATTCTCACGTACAGCATTTGTAAGTTGTCCGCCTGCTTCATACCCAACATATCCAGGAGGCGCGCCAAGCAATTTCTGATCACTGTGACTTTGACTGTATTCGCTCATATCAAACCGGATGCAGCGACTTTCATCTCCGAATAGTTTTTCAGCAAGCGTTTTTGCAGTTTCTGTTTTACCGGTACCAGTCGGGCCTGCAAAAAACAGGATCCCTTTTGGCTTTGCATGCGATGAACCTTGTAATCCCGCCATTCCGGTGACAGCTCGTTTAATTACATCCAGTGTTTTTGTGACAGCATGATCCTGCCCCTTGACGCGCCTGAGAAAATCAGCTTGCGCGGATTGCAGTTCATGAACATCCAGGCTGTCCCATGGATTCTCCCGTATGCCATAACGATACAGGTCGATTACTGAAGACATTTTCCGTATGTGTGTGTGTTCATTTTTGCATAGACGCCGAAGTCCATTGATTTCCGTAAACCGGAATCCCTCTGTCAGACCGATAAACCGATCCTGTATTTTATCCAGCTCGTCCGGATGCGCTGCATAATACGAGGAATCCTCTGCGTAAACATCCGAGGCAAAAAAACTAGCGAAATTCTCTCCTTTGACCAGCAGCTCGCGTTCTTCCTTCGTCGGCGTACTAATCCGCAGCGTTTTTACATTTGGATTGTCCAAATAAAACCAGGCAGGAATATCGTTGACCTTGCTGACGATCATAACGACCAGATTTTTCAGCATTCCGTTGGATGTTCGCACATCCCGGCTTTCCATTGAAGCAAACATCAGATTTGTAAAACCGTCCGTCTCCGCCTGGTCAATATGATCCGGCATGGTGATATAACGAGAAACAAGATTCATCACGATCACGACCGGTTTCTGATTCTGCTGAACTGCCGATCTGATCATAATAGGGGCAGAATTCGTTTTCCCTTTGAAATCACAGCGAATGGAGCTGCCGTCCGGAATTGCATGAATCAGTTCTGAAAAAGAGTCCAGGTGCCCTGCATCACAGGAATTGTAAAATCCTCGCAGATGATCGTAAAACACAATCGTTTTATACCCGAGATCTGTGTAGAAATAATGCAGATAATCCGGCAGACGGAGAATACTTCCTTTTGAGATACTTCCTTCTGTCGGATATCGGTAAACATCCAATACATTGCCTTCAATAAGGATCAGCGGCTTGACTTTGCTGAAGATTTCCAATTCTCTATGCCACTTTGCCGTATAGTCATTCATGATTCTTTCCTTTCCGCGATTCCGGTTTGCTGAATCCCCGATGATGAATCCCGACCGATATAATTCCGCTTGGCGTTGTGAAGTTCTGAATCTGATTACGATTTTGTTCAGAAAGATACTGTTGATAACGTGCCCGATAGTACGGATTGAGAATATGGATCGTCTGATTGGATGAGCCGCGCAGGATACACCCGTCATTCCGTGCTTCATCATAGCTGCCGTCGATCAGAACAGCTGTGTGAGATAAGATATTCTGAATCGCTTTGTTCTGCTTTTTTCGCAATTCGTCCAGCGTAAAACCGGTATAGATCAGAATATCCGGCGAAATCTGCGCAAGGAACGGCAGGAGTTCCGAAAGTGCATTGCTTTGCTCCAGCGGTTCTCCGCCTGACAGTGTGAATCCGTCGATTGGATTTGAAATGCTGATTTGACGGATCAGACTGAACAGCCGTGATACTGTGATCTCATTTTTCGGATCCTGTGGCCACAGTTCCGGATTGCTGCATCCGCTGCAATGCCTGCTGCATCCGCAAAACCAGACTCCGACACGGTTGCCGGGACCTAGTACACGGATCGGATAAAGAATTCGTGCAATATTCATTTCATCACCCGAAACAATAAATAGGCTGCCTGAGCCTGTCTGGCGTTTCCGATCATCTTGCCGCCCAGCCCGATCTCATCGCCGTCATGCAGGACGGCGGGCTGACCGTCTGCGATTGGCTCATTGTTGAGAAAAGTTTTGTTTTTGGCGTTCAGATTTTCCAGAAATACTGCGCCGGCGGCGGCAGCCAAACGGGCGTGCTGTCGGCTGACATACATTTTATCCGCTAAATAATCAGAGAGTGCTGCCTCTCTGCCAATCACACAGACAAGTTCGCTGATCACAGCAGAATAGCTGCCGTCAACCGCGCGCAGCTCATAGGGTATGGCTGCTGCCTGCCGGCAGACATCGGCAGTCGGCAGAATATCTGAGATATCCTCGCCGCATTTCATGCATTTTCTCGCCTGAGGTGCATTTTTTGCTCCGCATTCCCCGCAAATCCTTACAAGCTCCGAGACTGAATCGGCTAAGGGAAATGCAGCAGGCTTTTCCTCCTGTTCCGCATCGGGATTCGTCACCCGTACTCCGGTCAGATCCGCCTCACATTGGCTGCATTCGAGCAGGCTCGGCGGGTTGTGCTGTCCGCATTCCGGACAGATTTTATATTTTGGGTTTGCCATTCGTTATTCCTCACTGATATAGCTCTTTTTTCTGCTTTTGTCTGTTTGCCGCCGCTGCTGCATCTCTGAAAACTGTGCATCAGCGCTCAGATCATAGTCATTGATATTGATGACGGATGCATATGCGGGGGAAGGCGGCAACAGCGAGATACGGTCACCGACTACAATGCCTTTGGCGAGCAACCTTCTTTCAAATTCTGCAAATTCTCCGCAGAATGTTTCCATTTCCTGTGTCAGCGCTGCGGTTTCCTCATCTGAAGGGATCCGATCTTCACGCACAATGCCGCCCAACTCCAATGCAATCTGACCTTCAGATGAGAATGTTACATTTACGGCACAGCCCTCCCGGAAAGTGAACAGCCTGTTTTCAAAATGCTTTCCGCTTTTCTTTCGCACATTTCTTGTCCCGATCAGATCATAACCCATATCCGACATGACCTCATCTACGCTCGCGCTGATATAGCCCTGAATTTGCTGCTGCACCATTGCGGTTTCGATCCGCTGACATTCTTCTCTGATCTTTTTGAGCCCATCGGCCGTTATCGGCAAAGGCTGCACAGTTTCGCCTGCCATTTCGCACAATGCTGCATAGCGCAGCTCCGCTTCCTCATACGCCTCTCTCAGCTCCAGACAAGACTGAACTTCCCGCCGAATTCTCTCTCCGGTGATAGACGAAAACGATTTCAAGTGCGGCAGATCGGAAATATGAACAAGTGATTCACACAGTCCCCGGATTTCAGAATGAAGCGTCCCGCTTAAATGCCGATCTGACAGATAACCGTTCAGTTCCTCTGTCAACGCTGTTTTCAGAGCAGTCGTTTCCGTTTCCTGCACAAGCCAGTCAGTCTCACTCACTCCCGCGACACCTTCTGCGATTTTGGCACGAATCCTGTTCTGCGCGGTTGGATTATCTGCTCTCATGGCCTCAGTCTGCTTATCACATTCCTGACGGATATGGTGCACTGCCGCTTTGAGTTGCTGTAATCTTGCAAGCAGGGACTGTTTCTGCGCAAGTGCTTCCTCCGAAACCGTATACTGATTGGAGGGATTTGGTGTCAGTCCTGTCATGAGCGCACAGTATTGTTCCCTATCTTTTCGCCATTGAACTGTATTCTGTAAAGCAGCCGTTCCCGCTTGCGAACCCGAAAGCTCCAGATTTACAGAAAGCTGTTCGGATTCATCCAGCGCTTTTTGCAATTCAACAAGCATATTCCGGATTTGTTTTGCACATTCAAACGACTGTCGATCGCAGCGTCTCTGGCCGTCCAGATTGGTTCTGGCAGCCGGTGTTAATGAATAAACAGATACTTTCGGACCGCTCACATATATTCTCCTTTTACTCTTTCAATGTATTCTTCCACTGCCCCAGTTCTTCTTCTTTTCCGCAGGCAATCAGCCATGCTTCAAGCTGTGCGTCAAGATTTCCGTTCCGGTCGATCAGTTTCCCGCATAGCTTATCGAAATCAGCAGAAGACTTTGACAGAATTTGTTTCATATACGCTGCAAGTTCACCTGTCGTCCGGATTTGCTGGTCATTCAGCATCAGTATTTTTTGACCCGACAGAGTATAGGCAGCGAGATATAGTGTACGAAGAAAATCTGTCCGGTTGTTCTTTTCTTCTACATAGGACAACTCGATTGCATTCGCCGCTTTTTTCAGCTTTGCGTTATTCGGCGCAGTCATTGCAATAAACTCGGATAACAGTTTTTCAGACAGGATGCTCTCATAATAGCGCAAAAGGGATGAATTCTGTTTCCAAAGCTGCTCCAGTATTTCCCTTCCCAATGCCGGCAGACTTTCGTACTGATGTCCTTTCCATAGAAAGGCTTTTTGTTTCGGGTGCAGCTGGTACAATGTTTTCCAAAAGATCCTGTCATCGTGCCCGTTGCTTTGTGCCGCTGCATCTTCAGCGCTTTTGCAGATCTCCGCTGCTTTGCGATAAAACCGCTGATAATATGCACGCAGTTTCCCGTTGTAAAGCATTTTTTTGCCTGCATCCCAGTCTTTGGACAGCGCTGCGGTCAGATCAGCACTGTCACTGTACTCCCTGCCCTGAAAGACGAACGCCGGAATTGAATCCCTGCCGGCATTTCCGATTCCTTCGCCGGGAATAATCAGATTTTCGCCATTGAGCCAGCGCTTCAGCTCCGGATAAGTCCAGCGCCGGTTTGGGTTTTCAGGATTTGTCCGATTGCTGAGATCATAATAGGTCAGTGCGGTAATCAGATCCTTCATTTTCGGTGACAATGTATCCGGAAAGGGGATTTTCTGTACCGAAATATACTGTTCAATCTCCTCCGGCAGCATATTGGCATAAGGTGTATATCCGCAAAGCAGCTCATAGATTGTAATCCCGAGCGAATAGTAATCAGATTCGCGAAGAAAAAGGTTCCGGAAAGTCTCCGGCGCTGAGTATTCCGGCGTCATGCCGGTTTTGGTCACCAGTACTGTCCTGCCGTCTCCTGTTAGGGAACTGATTCCAAAATCAATGATCGTGACCGTTTTTCCGTCTTCATTCATCATGATATTCGCCGGCTTCAGATCTTTGTGAATCAGTCCGGCCTCATGCAGTGTGTGCAGTCCTTCATTCAGACATGGCAGAATATCCGCAACGAGATGCTGTTCCGAAAAATGTTTTCCCTGCAAACTCCCGTTTGGGTAATACGGAAGAATCTCAATCGGAAATCCGCCGATATTTCCTGTCGCAAAGATTTGTGCGATATACGGCGAATCTATCCGTTTGATTACCTCGGTGATTTCCGGTTTGATTGCAGTATGTCTTTTATAGATTTTCGCAATATACGCAGTTCCTTCACATCTGCATAAATACAGATCTGCTTCGCCGGATGCCACTTCCATCTGACTGACGACCTCATACTGTCCGCACAATACGGTCCCTGAAGCGATAAGCGGTATCGCCTGCAATTCGTCTGGTTCGGCCCAGTCTGCTGCCAGCTCCGGATTCAATATCGTTGCGGACGAATCTGTCAATTCGGGGTTGATGATCGTTTCATTTGCCATTTTAGAACTCCTGTTATATTGTTACGGCATCGCTGCCCGAACATATTGCAGCAGCTTCTGCTTTTCCGTCTCAGGATCGCGGAACCATTCTGCTGACCAGACCCGGTACAGATTCCATCCGATACTTTTCATCACAGAAGGCTGAAGCCGGTTCCGGTCTCTTGCCGTATGAAATGACGCATATGTATAGCCATCACACATGACCCCTACTGCATAGCGTTCGGTGCTGCCTGTATTGTCAATGACTGCAATGTCGATCCGGTTATCGGAACAACCGATATTCTGACGTACCGTATATCCGTTCTCCCGTAATACTTCAGCGACAGACTCCACGAATTGATCCTTATTTGCTCTTGGTGTGGTTCCTGTCAGTTCACTTGCTCCCTTCTGTGCAAATTCCATATATGCGCGGAGCATTTTTACGCCCTCCGACGAAGTCCTTGATAGATCAAGATCAGTCGGTAAAATTGAACTGACAATCATCACATTCAGCTTTGCACGCGTAATTGCTACGTTGAGCCGCCGCTCGCCGCCCTGCAAACCCAAAGGGCCGAAACGCATTGCCATTGGACGGTTTTGTTCCTTCTGCTGCCTCGTCTTCGCATAGCCAATGCTGAATATGATCGTATCGCGTTCATCGCCCTGGACATTTTCCAGATTCTTAACAAAAAACTCCTCATCTTTTTCCTCTGCAAAGAACGACTCGCACTGCGGGTGCTTTTCACGGTACTTTTGTACTTCCGAAAGAATCGCCTGCTGCTGCTTTTCACTGAAAGCAATAATTCCGAGAGAACGATCCGGGTGCCGCTGAATGTGTTCATCAATCAGTGCGACACATTTCAATGCTTCCAGCTTGTTGCAGTTCTTTCCGCCGCCTTCATAATACCCTTCCGGCACATAGATAAACTGAACGCCGGAGTATGGAGCCGTTTCACTGATTCCGGGGAATGTGATCAGCTCATTCCGGTATATGTGTTGGTTGGAGAACGCGATCAGATGTTCATGGCGGCTGCGGTAATGCCAAAGCAGCGTTTTGCTCGGCAGGATACTTGCTGTTTCTTCCAGAATGGAGTCGTACAGAATATCCTGTTCTGTTTCCGGATCATCGCTGTCGTATTCCTCAGCACCGCCCATGCTGCCGGATGCAAAGAAGCTTGTCGGTGGGAGCTGTTTGGTATCTCCGGCAATGATCACCTGATCTGCTCTGAAAATAGAACCGATCGCGTCCTGCGGAAAGACCTGTGAGGCCTCATCAAAAATCACCATATCAAACCGATATAGATCGGCATCCAGAAAATAAGAAACTGAAAGCGGCGACATCATCAGACAGGGTTTCAGTGTCAGAAGCAGATTCGGAATGCTTTGGAACAGCTTTCGCAGCGGAATAATCCGCATTCGTTTATTCATCTCATGCAGGAGAATACTAAGCTCAGATTGGCCTTTGGAAATCTGGTTTCGATTTGGAAATGCGGCAGTAACAGTATTTCGAATCTCATACCGCGCAGCCCGGATTTGTGCACAGTCCAACAGAACAAACCGGTGGATTTGCTGCTCATGCGAACGCCGGCGGAATGTACGCAGTGACGGAAGCTGTGCAGTCTGAAATTCGAGCCACTGAGAATAAAATCCGCGCAAAAAAGCATTCAGCGGATCCGGAATCTTCGTTTGTATCTCGGAAATATAGGATGTAAATTCGTTCAGCCCAAGCCGATCACATTCTTCTTTTGCCTCTGTGAACTCAATCCAGTGCTCCAGAGCTTCAAAATCGGAAAGGCACGCATCATAGCGGTCTGCAACAACAGCGACACTCTGATTGCGAAGCGGTGTGCCGGAAAACAAACTGAAATAATACGCCAATTTGTCAGAAGACGCTTCCAGGAGTTCCGAGAGCAATGAGCGGGCCTCGGAAAACTCCTGACTGATTCCGGAATGCTTACAGCAAAGTCTGACAACCTCCTCCGGAACACCTTGCGGGAATAAACAAATGATCCTTCCGGCAGCGCATATGCCCGCTTGAAGTTCTGCCCATTTCTCTGATTTGAGACGAAGACTCCTGCCGAATACAGTACGGAATAACGTCTGCTGCGCCAGAAACCACTGCTGCTCTGCGCGGAATTCCTCGGAATGTGTCAAAACAGCGTATGCGTCCGGCAGATGCACCTGCCCGTTTCGCTTACAGGCACACAATTCATGCACCCGCTGAATTTGCAGCTGTTTTATTTCCAGACTGTATTTTAGCTTTGGGATGAAAATGATCTTCAGATCAGTATCTTTTGCACGCTCCGGCGCCAGCCTGCTGTTTGCAAGATCTGAAAGATATGTCTCCGTGACAGATACTGACAGCTTCATCAAAAGCCCCTGCAATGCCTGAAATTGCGGCAGACTGCGCCGCAGCTCACACAGACTCCGGGCAGCCGCTTCCGGGACGGAACTGAACGGGAATAAACCTGCCAGTTGCTCTGCATACTCCAGACTGCTGCTGACCGCATCCCAGTTTGTTTCTGCTCCGCAGTAGCGCTGTCCAAGCAGGGCCTGAAATGCCGGGGATTTTTCACGGAACCAGCTTTTCTTCTCTCTGATCCGGCAAATGAGTTCGAGGTGAGACTGGATATCCGATTCCTTTAATTCCTTCGGGCTGTTTTTCCAGTGCATCCGCAACAGCATCATATCAGCCTTATACTGCGATTTCATCTTGCGGAACAAACCGATATATTCCAGTTTGAACCGTCTGAGCATCGCATCTGTATCAGTCTCCAGGATGCCTGTTTCCCAATTCGGGATGAATTGCTGCATCAGACTGTTCAACTCAAGACCGGTTTGCCGGGCTTCCGGCATCAGATTTTTCAGTTCATTCCGCTTTCGGTAATCGAGCCAAACCGATTCCAGATCAGGTGCCGATGCAACATACTCACCGATTCTTACCATAGTCTGAATGCTGCCGATTGAATCATTCAGCTGGTAATGCAGAAGATCTGACAGGGCGTGATAATCAGAAAGAAGCTGTTCCGTCCTTGCAAGCAGCTGTTCGCATTCCGTCTGCTGATTCAGAAGAATTCGATCGACAGTAAGCTCCGTTTTGTTAGCGGGTATATCATTCAGTATGCTGTTCAGGCTGTTGAGATCAAGTTCCAGCACTGATTCTGACCATTCGGCATCTATAGCCTCCTTATGCTGAATGAAACATTCATAATGCTCATATGCTTCGGCAAAGAGATGTTCTGCGTTTTGTTGTGTCTCCTGTTGAAACCAAATCGGATTCATATATGCCGGACTGGTTTGAAGAACTGCCGCGATCACATTTAGTTTGTTTATCTCGTCGGCTGTTTCACAGGTTTGAATCCCGAGCTCGCTGCATATTGTATGGGAGCAAGCCAAGGCAGAACGAAGCTGCGCTGAAAGGCCAGCTGTCTTTTCTGAAAAAGCCGTCCGGAAGCTCAGACCGGCTGAACGGCAGTCTGTACCGTTCCAAGGGTTCTGAATCGGTGAACAACGCATCTGATGCAAGGCTTTTTCAAGCTGTGCCGTCTGATACTGCATTGCTGAAAAACGGCTTGGTGTCGTGTCTCCGATCGCCTCTATGCGGAATGGAACAACGGAAGCATTTTGAACAACAGACAGCCTGCCGCAGACATCATAAAAGCTCATCATCAGCGGAGAAATCGGCGTATGAAGCTGCTCTGCATATCCATTCAGGATGTTCCGCATCTGATACAGTTCATCTGAATCAGCATCCATGCTTTTGAAAGGGGGAATCCCTGCCAGATTCAGGTTTTTTCCAATATCGTCAACGATTTCCTTTTTATTTGCCTTGTTGCTGTGCAGCGATAAACAGAAATCATCAAGATGCACTTCCTTCAGGCGTTTCAAAACAACCTGCAGCGCAGCCGCTTTTTCGGAAACGAAAAGGATCTTTTTTCCTGCCGCCAAACCCTCAGCAATGATATTGGTGATTGTCTGACTTTTTCCGGTTCCGGGCGGTCCCTGCATCACAAAGCTGTAGCCTTGTTTCGACAGAAGGATCGCTTCTTCCTGGCTGGAATCTGCATCGACCACTTCGTGCAGCTGTTCCGGGTTGACCCGATCCGGATGAAGCTGTTCGTCAGCGGCGGGAAGGGGCTTCAAAGCAGAACCGTCACCGGCCATGGCGCGCAGGACCGGATGCGAAAAGATTTGCTCCTGATGCATTTCCAGATCATGATACATACTGATCTTCAGGAATGAAAGCAACCCCAGACTGACCTCCGGAACCACCTGCCAGCCGTGCTGTTCTGCGATTTCCGATGCAGCAGTCAGATAATCACGGAACGACTCCTTCGTTTTAGGCTCAAACGGCGGAAATTCAAACTGGTATTCCGTTTTCAGCAGATAGTTCAGAGTGGGATTAACCTCAATGTCATCATCTGCACGGCGAAGTGAAAACGGTGAATTGATTGTCTTTAATTCAAGTGAGACCGGCATCAGCAAGAGCGGTGCCTTCATCCAGGTATTTCCGCTGCGGCGCTGATCTCTCCAGTATACAAAACCAAAGCAAAGATACAGGATATTGGTTCCCTGTTCCTCCCTGGCGAGCTTTGCCTTGGCACGCAGATTCCGAAGTGTCGTATTACATTCTGTAGCAGTACCTGATGTTTTCAGATCACCGGTCTTTACATCCAGATGATATGACAATGTTTCCATAAGCGATACGATTGCGAACGTGCGGAAATTCGTGCTTTTGTCGATCGGCTTCTGAAAAGACAGCGCTTTTTCTGAATGTGTGAGCTTATGAAACAGTGTAAATGCATCCGGTTCCAGAATCTGGAGGGTCGAGCGTTTCGTTTCCCGGTAATTGATCATCCGATTCCGTCTGCTGGTATCCAGCAATTCCCGTTTCCAGCTTTCGATTCTTTTTTTCAGCTTTTGCTCAGTCTGACTGTATTCAGCCGAAATGTTTGTCGGCATCTCATCTCACCTCACATCAGATAGAATCAGTAATGCGCTATTTCAGGAAAAGGATACCGCATACACCGAGGAGCATTACAAGGAGAAGGGTAACCATAATCCAGAACCGGATGTTATCCCGGTGCAGACTGCGGATATCCTGTTCCGCCGCTGATGCGCTCTGCCTTTTCAACTCCTGCACATCTTTTTTCACACTTTGTAATTCATGAAGCAGACTCTGCTGCTGATGATCCATATCTTGCATGATCCTGCTCAGAACCGTATCAGAGGCCTGCATTTTTTCAGACACCATCTGTATCTGCTGCTGAACGGATGCAGACTGTTCGTTTTGTGTCTGAATCAGTGACAAAAGCCGTTCTTGTTCTGCTCTTTGATATGAATTCATGACAGCACTCACTTTTGCCGCGGTTTCGTCTGTCAGCGTTCTAAGATGATCGGCATTGTCTTCCAGTGCGCCTGTAATCTGTTCCGAAATCAGATCATTCCAGCGCTGTTCAATCTGTGCAAGCTCACCGGACACTTTTTTCATTTCCGCATGCGTACTTTTTGTGTCCTGATTGTACTGCTTTAACATTTCGGCCGCCTTGTCTGTCTCAGCTTTGACCATACCTTGTGCTGTTTGCAGAATATTGATCAACTGATCAGCAAACTGCGAGTTCAGCGAACCGAGCCGTTCTTCCGCTTTTTGAGGGATTTGAATCACTGCATCATTTGTGCGCGCGATGACGAGTTCTGATGCTGCTGTTTGTTCGCGAAGCGCAGCGGCTGTATCTGTAAGTGCTTTCAGAAGCTGATTGGAGTGCTGAACATTTGCATGGAACTGTTCTATTTCCCGTTCCAATTCATCCAGTTCGATCATGCAGTTATCCCCTTTCAAAGATACGGTTTAGACGCTGTGCGGCAAATCCGTAATAGATTTGATCTTTCGGTATCTCGGCATAAACATTTTTGAGCAATTCATTCATTGTCCAGCGGACGATGTTCGTGTGCTGTTCTGTCCAGTTCAGCAGTTTGATCCGGCTTTCCGGAAAGAGGAAGCCGTACAGGCCGGTGAGAATTTCCTGTATCTGACCGGTTTTGCATTGTATTTTTGAGAACACGCGGTTCGCTCGGGTGGCTTCAAAGCTGCCAAAACGCATTTTCCCAAGCAGCACCGCATAATCAAGCTTCGGATCATATTGTAAAGTCAGTCTGTTTTCCAACCGGTTTACAGTGGCTCTTCCGGTGCCTGTCCGGATCTTATGTAAAATCTCAGGAGGATCTAATGACAGGAATGTCTCGGCATCAGAACGAATTTTTAAGAACGGAAGTGTATAGTAATCCTGAATCTGTGCTGTAATCTCCTCATTCAAACTATTCTGATTCCGGACAATAAAATCATAAAGATCCAGGAAGCTCTCTTTATGCTGATACAAATACTGCTGAAAATACCAGCCGGCATAGAGCTGTAATGCATCCCTCAGGGTTTTAACTGATGCAGCCTGCCGCACGACCGTTTCCTCCGCGTCGCATTCAGTCAGGTATTCTGGAAAGCGCTGACGTATACGGCGAAGAAGAAACGAAGCGTCACTGAATGCGTTGGGTGAGGAGCTAAACAGATCAACCATAATCTCGGTAAAACCAGCGCCGCCCCGTCCTGTGTGGTATAAATACCAGTCTTCAATCAAGCCCATGCTGCTGAGCATATAGTAAAGCTGTTTCGTTTCCGCAGCACTTTTCAGATCAATGCGCTGCACAAGTAAAGCGCGGTTTTGTTCTGTCAGGGATTTTGCACCGGCCTCAAGCTTTTCAGCCAATTCAGTTTGTGATGAAAAAGGATATAAGAATGCAAGGATATCGTCATAATCCGTATTCTGTCTGTTTTGTGCGGCAGGTCTGGACTCCGAATGGCAGTTTCGGTCTGTCAGACTGTCCGGTGCGTGCCCTTCAGCGCACAAATAATAAACATAAGAGAAAACGGATTCGCCGGCTCTGCCTGCTCTTCCAATCTCCTGAACAAAATCATTTTTTGAGAACGGCAGACCGATATGAACAGTACAGCGGATATTCGGCAGGTTGATGCCGATTCCTAATGTGTGTCCGGCAATCAGGACATCGCAATTCCCGGATACAAAATCCAAATAGTGATCCTCATTTGAGCCGACAAGCATCGCATATGGAATAGCCAGCATTTTTGCAATTTGCACAGCGGCTGTATCGTTTTTAACAAAGACAATCGTTCGCAGATGCCGTTCGTACAATTCTGTAATCTGTGCTGCTGCATCCTGAAAAAGCGATTCATTGGAGCTGCACTCGGAAAAAGCGTATGAGACCTGATAGCGTTCAAACCGAACCGTGGAAATCATCGACTCCGGCTCTATATGAAGCTGCTGCTGAAGATCAGATGCAATGGCGTAATTAGCAGTTGCAGTGAATCCAAGCAGCGGGATATGAGACACAAAATGCTGTAAATGCTGCGCAAGCATCAGGTATTCCGGATAAAACTCATGGCCCCATTTGGAAAGAGAATGCACCTCATCCAATACAATATAAGAAAGAAGCGGAGAATCAGAGAGCCTTAGTTCTAATGCGCCTGACATAAATGTTCCTTGATCGAAATGCAGCATCTTTGTGAAAAGATTTCTGCACTGAAGTGTTTCCGGCGTCAGATAATTGATATAATGCCGTATCTGAAAATCCGAAAAATTTTGCTCCGCTGTCCACTCCAACGCGGCAGCATCATCAATTTTGTGTATCTGATGCAGATTGCGGATTTGATCCTGAATCAGCATGGCATTCGGTGCAATCACGAACATCGGAAGCGGCTGCAGGAATGACGCCATGTAAAACAAAAGCGATTTCCCGCTTCCTGTCGGCATAACGCAGATCGAATGACGATCAGTGTTCATGAGCATACAGAGTGCTTCGTACTGCCCTTCCAGAAAGCTGCTGTAGGGAGAGATCGTTCTCAGCAGTTCCGTGAGCAGCGGGCGTTGTTTTTCATGTATTTGATATCGAACAGGTGAACCGTACCAGATTTCCCGCTCGTTGTTTGCAGAATCCGACGAAGTAATACTGATATCCGCCTCAGCAGATGTGTGCAGTGCAATACGAATCCCGGAAGTCGGCTTGTATTTCAGCGGATTCGGTTTCGCATTTGCAATGGCGGAAAAAAGTGTATCATAGTATAATATCAAGCTTAATGAACGATGAATGTTTACAGCGGAAATATCGGCAGTAAAAGAAACCGTTGAGGTATCTGTATACAGATTATGCCGAATAAGCATCAGAATCATAACTGCACATACATAAATCTGTTCTTTTTCTTCAGGGGTTAATTCTGTTTGAAAAATATCGTCAAAAGGAATTTGGATGTGATCAGAACGAATCAGCAGCCGATATACCAGCGCAAAAAAACTTTGATGCGGATGCTTGTAGCGAAGTTGTTTTTTACACCTGAAATCCAGAACCCATTGTGATAGGAGTAACTGCATACCGGAATAACAATGTTATCAGCAGCGGAATGATTATCATTCTGCATAACGCATTCTCCTTTTCTAATTTGCACAACATTTTGCAATTGAAATAGATAGAATTATATAAACAGTTACCTATATTTTACATGATTTGTAAGAAAAAGTCAAGACCAATGGGCATAATCCGTTCGTTTTTTCATAAGAGGCTTAGAACGTGTAAAACAAAACTGATATTTGTCTTTGGCGCTCATTTCTTTTTCCTCCTGCTTGCGGCTTCCTTCATTTTGAAGGCTTGAGGGCGATTTGATCAGCGATCCCCTTGATAATTGCAGTATAAAGTCTTTACATTTGGACGAAAACGGTATATAATAGAGGTAGATCGTTGACGAAAGGGCGGATGAACTATGAACGAACAACCGATCGCATCTTATGACGATATTTACTCTGAAATCAAAGAAACACTACTTTCCTCGAGAAACAATGCGTTCAGTGCTGTCAACTTTGCGATGGTTCAGGCATACTGGCAGATTGGTCACATTATTGTGGAGCACGAACAAAACGGCAGCATTCGTGCAGAATACGGCCAATCAATTCTCCAGCAATTGGCTGCGCGTCTTTCCGATGAGTTCGGAAAAGGATTTTCTGTCAGAACACTCCAGCAAATGAAGAAGTTTTATGTTTTGTTTCCAAATGCGAACGCACTGCGTTCGCAATTAACCTGGACACATTATCGTCTTCTGCTCTCGGTTGATGATGAGAATGCCCGCAACTGGTATATGGAGGAAACAATCAGATCCGCTTGGTCGAGCAGACAGCTAGAACGCCAGATCTCCACACTGTATTACGAGCGTCTGCTTTCCAGCCGTGAGAAAGCACCGGTGCAAGAAGAGGCAGAGCAGCTTATGATGCCGCTTGCAAAAGAAGAATTCATCAAAGATCCGTATGTGCTGGAATTCCTTGATTTAAAGAATTATCCGTCATTGCGGGAAGATGATTTGGAGCAGGCGTTGATTGATAAACTACAGGAATTTTTGTTGGAACTAGGCAGAGGATTCTGCTTTATTGCCAGACAAAAACTAATGCGTTACGAGGATGAAGATTTCTATCTTGATCTTGTGTTCTATCACAGTATCTTGAAATGTCATGTGTTGATTGATCTGAAAATCGGTAAGCTAACACATGGAGATGTTGGTCAGATGGATAGTTATATCCGTATGTTCGATGCACTATATAAAAACGATGATGACAATCCGACAATCGGTATTATTCTGTGCTCACAAAAAAACGAAGCAATCGTTAAGTACTCTGTATTAAATGATGCGCAGCAAGTTTTTGCGTCTAAATACCGTCTCAAACTGCCAACTGCCGAGGAGTTGCAAAAGGAAATTGAAGACGAGCGCAGGAAGATTGAAAAGCATGAGAGTGATTGATTACTGCCTTCAGACGGCCTTTTCGATAAAACCGTTGATTTGTAGTAAATTGCTGCGATATGAAGAATCTCCGTAGTTCTCGAGGGCTCTATGAGGGCTCTGCGGACATAAAAAGCAGCGAGAAGCGGCTAAAGCTAATAGTACGATAATCGCGTAAAATCGCAGAAAACATGATACTGTGAAAAGCTGTAAAAAGCCTAGAACCGCCCTTTTAAGGAGAGGGTCGAGGGTTCGAACCCCTCATTTCTCACTTTTCGCAAAGCGTCCTAAATGCGTGAAATTCAAGCATTTAGGGCGTTTTTCTTTACTTTTGTATTGAAAAATTTTTCCGTATTTTGAAGCCAATTTCCGTATTTTGAAACCGTTTTCACCCCGAATGCACCCGACCGTGCACACGAGCATTTTTAAGTGCATAAAAGTGCACGTGCACGCAGCCTTTGTGTACCATAGCCCTCATTACTATGGAAATCGGTGCAGATATGTGAAATTTGGTGCCTAGAGTGTGCTTTGTGTCATGTGCACGAATGCACCCGAAAAAAATCGTTTTATCGCCTCGTGCACCTGTGAAACCCTCTTTTCATGAATTTTGCGAATAATACGGCGAAGGAGCAGTGCTGTAATGGTGCTGCTCTTTTTTTCAGATGAGGTACTGATGTTAAAAAGATGATTTAATTAAATGTTAGTTGTTTTGCTGCATCTGAAATATACACAAAAATATGCTTCAGGCGTCTTGCACATTCGGCACAAACATGGTATAATAGTATTAATTATTCCGAATTGATCGAATATGAATAACATCGCTAAGTTTAGCTGAAAGGAGGATTATCATTGACAACCAAACACCCGAACAAAAAGCGCGTCAAAAGATTGATGCCTTTCTGAAAAAGTACGGCTGGTATGTTGTTTCGAGGGACGAATATGTGCCAGCAACGACATCTGCCGTATGCGAAGGTCTGATGAGCGATAACACCGAGAGTGATTATCTGTTCTTTGTTGAAGATAAGGTCATCGCCGTTCTGGAAGCAAAGCGTGCGGAGAATCCGCTGGGCGAAGTTGTTGCAGATCAAGCAGAGGCTTATGCTCAGCATCCGCAGGATTGGTATGGCACATGGGTTGGCGGCATGATTCCTCTGGTATACCTCTCAAACGGTGATAAACTCCTTTTCAAGAATCTGCTGGCAGGTGATACCGAATACGCTGAACTGTCAAAGATGCATTCTCCGAAAGAGATGCTGAAGCTGATAGGGCGTACTTCTGCCTACGGTGCTTTGCCTCGACTGGATCAACAGACGCTCCGTAACTGTCAGTATCAGGCTGAACTCGCCTTTGAGCGGTCGCTGAAACTGGGCAAAAAGCGCAGTCTTGCCGTTCTTGCGACCGGAAGCGGCAAAACCTATCTCGCCTGCCTTGCCTGTTACCGACTGCTGAACTACACCAGAACCAACCGTATTCTGTTTCTGGTAGACCGCAATAACCTTGCCCGGCAGACCGAGGGTGAATTCAGCCAGTTCTCCATGACAGAGAACAAGAAAGAGATGAACAAGCTCTATCAGATCTCCCGACTGAAAAAAGAAGATGATCTGAAAGCGGATATCGTGATTTCCACGATTCAGAAGCTGTTTGCAATCATGACAGGTCAGACGCTCAGTGAAAGCAGCGAAGATGCGGAGGACGAGAAATCCGCTCAGACGATTGAGAAAGAACCGAATATTGCCGTGCAGCTTGGAGAGAATCTGCGGATTTCGCCTGATTACTTCCAGCTAATCATTGTAGACGAGTGCCACCGCTCCATCTACGGAAAATGGAAGGCTGTCCTCGACTATTTCACCGATGCCCACATTCTAGGCTTGACTGCAACGCCGACACCGGAAGCATATGCGTTCTTTGATGATAATATCGTCGAGAACTACGGATATGAGCAATCTGTCATTGATGGTGTCAATGTGCCTGCGCGTGTCTATCGGATCGCAACCCAAATTACCGAACACGGCGGCTCGATAGATTCCGGCACAACTGTATCGGAAACCTCCCGCAGAACCGGCGAAACGCAGACCTATACCGCAGTACAGCAGACTGAATACGGCACAATGGATCTTGATCGTTCTGTCATCAACCGGCAGCAGATCCGAAAAGTGCTGACTGCGTTTCGGGATGCGATCTATACGGATCTGTATCCGGAGCGCGAAAAGAACTGGGCTTATATCCCGAAAACGCTGATCTTTGCGAAGGACGACAACCATGCAACGGAGATCGTAGAAGCGGTGAAGGATGTTTTCAAGGATGAATTTGAAAGCGGCGAAGTGCCGGAGCATTTTGTGCAGAAGATCACCTATTCTGCCGGTGATTCCAATGCGTTGATTCGCGATCTGCGGACGAAAAAAGACTTCCGCATTGCGGTAACAGTAACGCTAGTAGCGACCGGAACGGATGTGAAGCCGCTGGAAATCGTTTTGTTTATGAAGGATGTGCGCTCTGATGTGCTCTATACGCAGATGAAAGGGCGCGGCTGCCGCTGCATCACAGAGGACAAGCTGAAAGAAGTCACACCGAATGCAGACAGAAAAGACAGCTACTACATCGTGGATGCGATCGGCGTCACGGAGCATGACAAGCTGATTCCGCGGCCCGGACCGGGGCCGGTACAGCGTCTGCTCTCGCTGGAACAACTGCTGGAACACTTGGCACACAACGAGCTGAGCGATGACAACCTGTTGCTGCTGCGCGACTACTGCTCGCGCATTCACAACCGGTATGAGTATAACCGGCTGTTCGGCAAGCATCTGGAAGAATACATCGCAAGGTTCGGCTTTTCGCCGCGCACGGTTGCGGACAATATCCAGAATGCGTATGAAAACGGTAATCTTCCGCCGTATTTCAGCCCGTCGGAGGACAACTCTGTCCGCATGGCGCTGATCGACTGCCTCATCAGCAATGTTCCGGCGCGAAAAATGCTGCTGGAACTGCAAAAGGGCTACTATGTCACGACAGAAGAAGATCCCGACACGCTGATCTACGCGGGATTCTCCAAAGAGGACGCGAAAGGCTATATCGAAAACTTTGAGCGTTATCTCGATGAACACAAGGACAGCATCGAGGCGCTGCGCATCATCTATAATGCAGAAGATACGCTGATTACACATTCCATGCTGACAGAACTGCGCGACCGTCTGCTGACTGAAAGCAGACAGTTCGGCGTTGAGCAGATCTGGAAGAACTATAAAACGCTGGATGACAGCGGCAATGTCGATGAACTGGACACTGGCAGCAACGCAAAGGCGCTGACGAATCTGATCCAGATTGTGCGGTATGCCTACGGCAAAAATCCGCGTCTGACCAGTCTGATCACCGGCTATGCGCAGCGCTTCCACCTGTACTGCGGCCAGACGCAGCGCAGCCTGACCGATGAGCAGACCGAGATCATGAAGCAGATCGCGGATTTCGTTATCATGCAGGGCGCTGTCACGGCGGCTGATCTCAACGAGATCGACGCAGACCTCTGGCGGCAGGGCATCCGTGCATTTGCACAGCCCGCGATGTTCAATGAAGAAATCGCGGCACTCTCAAAATTCTTACTGAAGGCGGCATAAACTATGGCACAGAAAACAGAATCCGCACTGCTGAAAAAGGTATGGAACATCGCAAATGTCATGTCCTCGGCGGGTGTGGGATTTACGGACTATATCACGCAGTTCACCTATATTCTCTTTCTCAAAATGGACGACGAACGGGAACAGCTCGGTCTTGGCAGCAATCTGCCGGAGGGATGCAAGTGGGCAGACCTGAAAGCGGAAAGCGGCGAAGACCTTGTGAAAACCTATGAGGCAATTCTGAAAACGCTCTCAGAGCAAAAAGGTCTGATCGGCACGATCTTCACAAAAGCCGCAAACAAAATCTTCGAGCCTGTTTATCTCAAAAAGATCATTGATATGGTCGATGAAGAAAACTGGTACATGATGGACAGCGACCTCAAGGGTGCGATCTATGAGGGTATCCTCGAAAAGAACGGTCAGGACAAGAAAAGCGGTGCGGGACAGTATTTCACGCCGCGTGCGCTGATTCAGGCGATTGTTGAGGTTCTGAATCCGAAGATCACGGAAACAGTCGGAGACCCGTGCTGCGGCACCGGCGGCTTCCTGCTTGGTGCATACGCGCACATGAGAACGCAGAGCAGGGACGCGGAAAAGCAAAAGTTCCTGAAAAATCATGCGCTGTTCGGCGCGGACAATACGCCGCTTGTTGTCACACTGGCTTCGATGAATCTGTATCTGCATGACATCGGCATCAAGGAAAGCCCGGTCATCTATCAGGATTCGCTGCTGGATACATCCGAGCGAATGTTTGATGTCATCATGACGAACCCGCCCTTCGGTGCAAGACCGCAAGGTGCTGTCGGCGTGCAGAGCGTGCGCACGGATTTCATTGAAACATCGGATAATCAGGTGAACTTTTTGCAGCATATCATGTCAATCGTCAAGACGGGCGGCAGAGTCGGCGTGGTGCTGCCGGACAGCGTTCTGACGGACAGCGGCTCGACCAAGCAGGTGCGCGATGAGCTTCTGAAAGAGTTCAATCTGCACACGATCCTGCGGCTGCCGACCGGCATTTTCTATGCAAACGGCGTCAAGACGAATGTGCTGTTCTTTGACAAGGGCGAGCCGACAAAGGACATCTGGGTATATGATTACCGCACGGGCATCAAGCACACGATGGCGCAGAAGCCTATGGTCAGAGCCGATCTCGATGAATTTGTGCAGTGCTATTGCAGCGGGCACACGGCGGACAGAGCGGAGACCTATTCCGCGGAGAATCCGAACGGCAGATGGCGGCGATTTTCGGCGGCGGAGGTTGCTGCGCGCGATGACCTGAACTTCAAGTGGATCGACCTCACGGAGGAGGACGAGCGCACGGTCGGCGAGATCATGGACGATATGCAGGCGCAGGCGGACGCGATCAGCGGTGCGCTGGAGACGCTGCGCGGAATCTTGGGAGGGCTGAGCCTTGATTGATACGAAAGCACTGCGCAGCCGCGTGCTGGATCTGGCGATTCAGGGAAAGCTGACCGAGCAGCTTGAAAGCGACGGCACAGCGGAAGAACTCTGGCAGCAGATTCAGGCGGAGAAACAGCGACTTATCAAAGAGGGCAGGATCAAACGCGAAAAGCCTCTGCCGGAGATCACACCGAACGAGATTCCGTTTGAGATTCCGGAGAATTGGAAGTGGGTGCGGTTAGGTAATATTGGAAACTGGGGTGCTGGTGCTACCCCGTCCAGACATAATTCAGATTACTATAACGGCTCAATTGCATGGCTTAAAACGGGCGATTTGACTGACGGGGAAATCAATGAAGTATCGGAGTATATAACCGAAAAAGCATTAGCCGAATGTTCAATTAGACTAAACCCAATCGGATCCGTTTTGATTGCCATGTATGGTGCGACCATTGGAAAACTTGGCATATTGAATAGACCCGTGACTACTAATCAAGCGTGTTGTGCGTGTATTCCATATGGTGGGGTTGATAACAAATTCTTGTTCTACTTTCTTTTGTGTGAAAGAAATGATTTCATCAACAAAGGGCATGGCGGAGCACAGCCCAATATTTCCAAAGAGATTATCGTAAATTCGCTTATTCCCATTCCGCCCCTCGCCGAGCAAAAGCGCATTGTGGCGCGTGTGGAGGAGATTTTCCGGCTGCTGGATATCATTGACGCGGCGCAGGAGCAATATGCCGCCGATGCCGAAAGCCTGAAAGCCAAGCTCATCACGCTGGGCATTCAGGGCAGGCTCACCGAGCAGCTTGAATCCGACGGCACCGCCGAGGAGCTCTATCAGCAGATTCAGGCGGAGAAACAGCGGCTCATCAAAGAGGGCAAGATCAAACGCGAAAAGCCCCTGCCGGAGATTTCAGAGGACGAGATTCCGTTTGAGATTCCGGAGAATTGGAAGTGGGTGTATTTAGGTGAGATTTTTCAGCACAACACCGGCAAAGCGCTGAACTCTGCAAATGCAGACGGAAAATTGCTGGAATATATCACAACATCAAATGTATATTGGGATCGTTTTGAACTCAAAAGTCTGAAACAGATGCGCTTTACTGAGGATGAAATCGAAAAGTGCACGATAAAGAAAGGCGATCTTTTGATTTGTGAAGGCGGCGATATAGGACGTTCAGCTATTTGGTGCTTTGATTATGATATGCGAATTCAGAATCATTTGCATAGGCTGCGCGGTTATATACCGGATATCTGTGTGAAGTATTATTATTACCTTATGTGGCTATATAAAGCAACAGGAAAAATTGACGGACGAGGAATCGGATTGCAGGGCTTTTCGTCAAAACGAGTTCACAGTCTGATTGTCCCTCTCCCGCCCCTCGCCGAGCAAAAGCGCATCGCCGAAACGCTGGAAAGGGTGCTGGGGGTGCTTTGAAAGGAGAGATAACACATGATTTTGAATTATTTAGCTGAAATCGAAAAGGCACTTGATGCCAAACTCTATATTATGGCTCTATCGTCAACTCTTGCGCTTCCTGATATTTGTGCATGCCTTGAATCGGCAAATCCCGCCGCAACAGGAAATGTTAAGCAAAGGTGCATTGATTGGTATAAAAACAATGCGGAAAAATATTGTTATTTGAGTGCAGATCTCTGTTACAAATACAGATGCTCAATGATACACAGCAATCGCGGGAAAATAAATGATGCCTGCGAAAAAATAGCATTCTTTCTGCCGCCGGTTCAATGTGCTTTCAACGCTTGTGAGTTTCAAATCACATGCCGCGACACACAAGGAAATGATGTGACAGACAGAGCAATTACGATTGATTATGAGTCATTTGTTTCCGGGATGATTAAAGCTGTGAAAGAATGGAGAATGAGTGTTCTTCAGAATCCAAATTACATTGCTAATTCTAATGATTTGTTACAAATCAGACCCTTATCGCCTCTGAATATGGTAAGCGGCAATTTGGTAGTATACTGATGACAGGGAGGTACATGAAATGGGGATAAGCAGGTTGAGATTGACTGCCTGAATCTGGCAATCAAACAGCTGCTTGCACAAAAAGGCGAGTCCAAGAAAATCGGCAAACTGCTGAGCGGCGAGGATATTCCCCGCAAGGAAAAAGAACGCCCGGACTTTTTACGATTTGTGCCGCCTGAGAATAAGCACAGCAGAGGTACCGTTGTCGGAATTGAGCATTTTCTGGTCGATCATGTATCGGAGCCGAGGAGAAAGAGTAAAGAGTTCAGGCTGCAATCATGCACAAGACCGTTTCAGAAGGATGCTCGAAGTTTATATGAAAATTATCACGACATAGTGAACGATCAGGGTATCATTCCAGATGATCTCCCGAATAATATTGGTTCACTAATAGCACGGCATCTCGCGTTTACAGAACAAGCAACATTCCCGCTGTTTATGCAGAGCTTTCAACAGGGATTGGAAAAGCATTCCAGGGAAGCGGTAGATTACATGCACGTCATTCGCAAAGAGGCGCAGAAGCGAAACAGCGATTGCAAACTGTTTTTTCTGATCGAGATACTTACAGAGTTTCCTACGCTTTTTCTCCACGCTGACGGACGGATGAAGTTAGTCAGTGACAAGACATTTGTTCTGTTTGAGCAAATCATATCATTACTTGAAAAGACTGACAAGCAGGTAGACTATGTTGTACTGTGCGCCGGCGACCCTTTATTTACTCATGTACAAACAATAGCTTTCAAAACACAAAATATCAGGGCGGAACTGAAAAAGCGACATATGAAATCTTATTTCTATTGCGGACATGATGTTCAGCTCCCTGCCGGAGAATCCTTTGTCAAAGAAGTCAAATTATCAATTCGGAGTGAGCAGGATGACGAAAAGATTTTGTTTACGCCTGAACTGGAATGCAAAGTAATGGATCCCGCGTATGTGAATAAGTTCGTATGTAATGCGTTGAGAGCTGCTCTTTATTTTTCTCGGAATCATATTCCATTTGTGGTGAATACTGTCGTGGAGTATTGTTTTGAAAAGCATAGCACGAATATAGTCGGTTGGAAAAAATCTCCAGACGATAATTGGAGTTATGTGCCAATACTTGCTCCGGGGGCTCAGTTTGAAGACGATAATCAATCATTGGATTTGTTTTTTCAGAAATGGGGATTAAAAAACACTCTGTAAGCAACGAAAATATAGAAAGTGAGTAAACTATGAGTAATAGAATAACCGGCAAAGAATATGCCCTCACCGATATCTTCAGCAAACAGTTCGATTATCACATTCCTCCGTATCAGAGACCTTACGCATGGACTGAGGAAGAGTGTGAAGCCCTGTTCGACGATCTGTATGATTTTTACATGCTGGAGGACAATGACAATTACTTTCTTGGAAGCATCGTCCTGAAAAAAGAGGAGGATAAGCCGCCTGCGGATGTGATTGACGGACAACAGCGTTTGACTACTTTGACGATTCTGCTTGCAGCTATTGCATCATGTCTTTCGGGCGAAATGAGAAAGGCCTGTGAAGAATACTTGCGTGAACCTGGAAACCCGTTGACAGGATTAAAGCCTAAACCGCGTTTGCATTTACGAGAGAAGGAAAGAACCTTCTTTGAGACATATATCCAGAATGTTGATCTTTCTGGATTAATTGCACTTGATCCTGAATCGTTGGATACGGAATCCAAGCGGCATATTCGAGCGAATTGCGAGGTGTTCTTAAAACGAATTCAAGCAAAATTTTGTAATGATGAATCGAAGATTCAGCCTTTTTGCACGTTTCTTCTCACGCGTTGTTTTCTTGTAGCAGTAAGTGCTCCGAGTCAACAGTCAGCATTCAGAGTGTTCTCTGTTATGAATAATCGTGGCCTTGATCTGCTGCCGATTGATATTATCAAGGCAGATGTTATCGGTGAAATCCTTTCCGATGAGCAGCAGGTTTATACTGAAAAGTGGGAAGATCTTGAGGTGCAGACTACCCGCGATGGATTCAATGAAGTATTTGCGCATACCAGAATGATTTTTGCAAAAGCAAAATCAAAGAAAAACCTGCTGGATGAATTTCGAGAGCAGGTTCTGGCAAAACTCTCTCCGAAAGAATTGATTGATGATTACCTTACCCCTTATGCCGAAGCATATAATATTCTGAAAAACAGAAAATACGTCGCTACAAAAAATGCCGCAGCTGTCAATGACTTCTTGCTCTGGCTTAATAAAATCGACAACTCCGACTGGATGCCATCCGCTATTCGCTTTTTCGCAGAACATGGTAATGACTCGGATTACATCCTGTGGTTTGCAAAAAAGCTAGAGCGTCTCGCATCATATTTACATATTACTGCTAAAGATGTCAATCGTCGAATTGAGCGATACGCTCTTCTTTTGGAGGAAATGGAAAATAATCCAGACAGCAGCAAAAATGATCCGCTTGTCTCTATAGAACTAACAAACTCAGAAAAAGAAGAATTTGTTAAGGTGCTGAGCGGTGATGTATATAGAATGACTGGTAAGCGTAGAAATTATGTTATACTCCGCCTAAATGAATTTGTGAGTGACGGAACGCCGATTAACTATTCTCCAGCCTTGCTCACAATTGAACATGTCCTTCCTCAAACAGTTGATCCCAAATCTGAATGGGCAACAGTATGGTCTGATCCTGGCAAACGTGAAATATGGGTACACAAAATTGCGAATCTCGTTCCGCTTACAAGGCCGAAGAATTCCGAGGCGCAGAATTTTGATTTTGACAAAAAGAAGAATGTATACTTCACTGGAAAAAAAGGAACTACAGCATACCCTCTCACCACACAGGTCGTGCATGAAACCATTTGGGATGAGCAAACTGTAATAAAAAGGCAGCAGGCTTTGATTAAGGTTTTCACAGATGAATGGGATTTGAAATATGATTCTCATGGAAGCGTGGAAATGGCTGACGATGGCTCAATCATTTATCATGTTACGCTGCGTGGCTCAAATGCGATCGGATATGCAAAAGCTGATCATTTTATAGTCACAAAAGGAAGCCGCATTGCAGCAGATACTGTTCCGAGTTTTGCACAATACTATCCCAATGCGTTTGACCTTCGTAATCAGTTGATTGAATCTGGTATTATTGTCAACTGCCTGTTCACAACAGATTATGATTTTGACAGTCTCTCTCTTGCTGCATCGGTAGTCATCGGAAGAACAGCAAATGGATATACAGTATGGAAGGATGGCTCCGGGCTTTCATTTAGTGAAAACATCAAGAAATGAATTCACTATGTATAATTGATTTCGCGACAAGCAACCATTGTAAGTTTAAATAGAATGAGAATGGGTTTGGGAATCGCCCAAGGATACAGCGGAGCGCCCAAGTCAGTATTGATCGGCCGGAAACGGGCGTGCAATACTGATATTGGGTTATAGTATCACTAAAGTTCTGATCGCAGCCCTTTGAGACTTTTCCAGGCAGGAACATGATTGAAAAAGGAAAATGCCTTTGTTGTTTTCACATGATGATCACCTTCTTTTTCAATATGGAAGACAAAACGGGAGCCGACGAAAAGCCGTTCCCGTTTTCATTTGATTGCGTATTCATAATCTTTCAATACAGATCATCCAAAGTCAAAAGCGTAACCTCTCCGCGCTTGCCGCATTCAAGCAGCGGTTCCGTAAAGCCGCCAAGCGCGAAGATATAATAGTGATACTTGCTGCCCTTGCCGAATACGTTTGCATAATGTCGGAGCAGATCGAGTTCATCCGTGCCGATCTTCTCATTGCGATATTTGCATGAACCTATCAGATACTCGCTGCTTTCGGTCTGGCTGCCGACAATATCAATCTGCACTTCCTTCCGCGACGCATTATCTGTTCCCCACCACTGTCCGATGTCAGAAAGCTCAATCGGAAGATTGTCTGCATAATACAGCAGGTATTCTTTGCACATCTCCTCAAACGCAAGCCCCATATGGTCATGCAGATGTGCCTTGACTGCACGGTCATAGACATTCGCAATTCTGCCGGAGCTGATCGCTGTCATATTGCGCGGCACAAACCGATACCAGAATCTGAAAAACTGATCTTTGATTGTGTATATCGTCTTACGTCCCGGCTTTTCGGTTAGGGGCGTTTCCTTTTGCAGAATGCCGAGCTCCAGGAGTACGTTCAGATACTTTGCGCATTTGGCGGATTCGATGCCGACCTTTGTGGCAATCTCATTGGCGCGGGATGCGCCGCCTGCAATCGCCGTGATGATCGAATTATACACAGCCGGTTCACGCAGCTCCTGCTTCAAAAGATTCTCCGGTTCCTCAAACAGATATGCTGACGGCTCAAAGAAGTTTTCCAATAGTGCAGCATCAATATCGCCGCGCACGCCGAGTTTGTTGATATAATGCGGAATGCCGCCGGTGATTCCGTAGATCAGCGAAAGCTGTTCCGGCGTCATATCGGGATGGAATGCTTTGATCTCGCGATAATGCAGCGCTTCCAGTTTGAACTGTGCCGTTCGCCGGCCGTACAGCGGGCTTTCATATCCGAGCACCTGCTTCTCCATGAAGCTCATGGACGAGCCGCAGAGAATCAGGAACAGCTGCGAGTTTTGCCATGTGTGGTCGATGATATGCTGCAACCGCGACGAGAATGATTTATACGCTTTGGCAAGATACGGGTATTCGTCGATCACGAATATGATCCGCTGTGTTTCCGCCAGCCGCGTGATCTCCTGTAAGGCAGCGTCAAAGCTCGGATAGACCGGTGCATCGTTTCCGGCGAGATCGGGATGCTGATACGCAAAGATTGCAGCGGACAAACTTTCGAGGTTTTCCTGCGAAGTGGCATTCAGCGCGGAAAAGAAAATGACCGGCTTATCCTTGCAGAATTCTTTGATGAGCGCAGTCTTGCCCACACGTCTGCGTCCATAGATGACAACACATTCAAAACGGCTGTCTGCATACCGGCGATTCAGTTTTTGCAGTTCTTGTTCACGGCAATAAAACATAGCGCACCGCTCCTTCATGAATGTGATTAAGCGAATCATGAGTTAGTAACTTATAAGTATATTATATCTCATTCTCGCGGAAATGTCAATAGGAAATAGCTAGTCAGTGAAAATATGGATTTTCACTTGATATCATCTGAATTATCTGATATAATGAAGACCAATACGGGAAACAGACAGAAAGGAGTATTGGAATTGTCAAGAAATGTGCAGTCAGAGAATACCCAAAATCTGTAATAGACAGGTATCAGGCGGCATGGTCAGCCAGCCCGGTTGAA
>CAMNJD010000426.1 GCA_946540705.1 uncultured Ruminococcus sp.
AAAATAGCATCGCGAAGCGATACCTTATTCTATTTATCCGTTCTAAACCACCTTTTTTGTGCGAGAATCCACCCAAATCTTTATTAGCCCATAATTATTACAAAAGAATATCAGAATCATTCCAATCCGGTAACAAAAGTTCTAAAGTTCTAATTAGAACTTGACAATTTAGAGCTTTGATGCTATACTGATCTCAGCAACGGTCCCGAAGCCCTGACCATTGACTTCGGAGACCGAACCGAATGGTCAGATGCCTGAAACGGAGGTATCCAAATGAAAGAGATCAGATTCAGCATTCCGGATGCACTGGCTGACAAGTTTGAGCTTGCGATCCAGCTCACCGGAGATAACCGCGATCAGCTTGCCGAAGCATTCGTCCGTGATTATCTGGGCAAAGCGCTTCAGTCTGCTGCAAATGAATTCCGGCGGCCGGAGACTCCTCCGGAGCAAAGCGCAAAAGCTGCTCCGCCTCCCCCGCCCCGTCCCGATCCGCCCCGCGGCGTGCCGAATCACGAAAAGCCCCCGCGTCCGAATGCATGGGAGGAATGGGGCAAGGCCAATCAGCGGATCCCCCGCTGGGCAAGAAACCCGCAGCAGAATAACCATAAAATCCTGCGCGCTTTCTTTGAGCTTCAGAAGGAAATGAAGGCGGTGACGATCGACGCGCTGCGCCGCCGCTGCTCTGACCCCGTCGGCCATCCTGAAACGTATGTCCCGCACTTCGACAACAACTTTTCTCAGATGAAATTTGACAACGGTCATTCGCACGGAAAGGTATTCGAGGAGCACAACGGCTTTATCAATGTCTGGGACCGCATCAGCGATACCCTCCAGAGATACCGTGACTATTTTCTTTGATTGAACCCTGAGGGAAGCGGGAATTCCTGCTTCCCTACAGGTGTTTCGGAAAGGATGACGTATGAAATCAAAACTGCAATTTGCTGCATTGCTGCTGCCGCTCTGCCTGCTTGCAGGCTGCGGAAACAGTACGGAATCTCAGGCTGACAGCAGCTTGGCCGATACAACCGAAACCACCACAGGTACAACCGCAGCAACGACTGCCGCTGATACCGAAACGACTGCCGAAACAACAACCGAAACAACCGATTCGGAAACCACTGCCTCATCGGACAGCACGACTGAAGCTGTCACTACAACAGCCGCAACGAGCACCGGCCCGATGTTTACTGTGACTGTTCCGGCGAACAAGGCACAGGGCGGCGAAGGCGGCGAAGAACACGCTGAAGATCCGGATCCCGATTATTTCACCTATCAGTTTGCCGCAGACGGCGTCATCCTGAAGCTGAGCGGCGGCACCTATCAGGCAATCGCCTATGATTTCAGCAAGACCGCTGACAAGGGACTTGACAGGGATTTCTTCCTGCTCGATGCCAATTTCGACGGCAAGCCCGATCTGTTCGCGCCGGCTGAGATCAAAGACGATATAATTACGTATGCAGTGTTCGTCTGGAATGCGGAAACGAAAAAGTTTGCCGATTATCCGGTGCTGATTGATAATCCGAACATCAATGCAGAAAAGCAGACTGTGACCTCTACCCGAAAGCTCGGCGATTCGAGCGTCATGCTGACCGGCTATGTGTGGCAGGGCGGAACGCTCGCGCAGAACTATATTGTCTATGCGGATTTCAGCAAAAAGACGATCTCATATAAGACGCTCGCGGACGGTCAGATCGCACTGACGGACTTCCTGACAACCGCAGAGCTCTCCGAAAAGCTCAGGAGCTATCAGTAATGCACCAAACCGACCCGGTATCGCTGCCGGGTCGGTTTTTAGATGAAAATTACCGGAAAATCACTGGATTTCTCTTGTGAAACCGCATCAATTGTGATATACTGGTTATAATCATGAAAAAGGATGTGATCTGATGCAAATTCGCAGAATATTTGCCGCTGCGGCAGCATGCCTGCTTCTGACAGGCTGCGGCAGATCTGACAGTTCATCGGCTGCGGAATCATCCGCTGCGCCGGTTCAGGCTTCCGGTCTGAACATGGTCACGCTCGGTGATTCGATCTCCTACGGCTACGGCATGGATGACCCGGATACCCAGCGCTATTCCGCGATCCTCACGGCCAAGCTGGAACAGTCCGACAACCGGAAATGGAACGATTATAACTATGCCGTCAGCGGCGATGACAGCAGCGATCTGCTGAAGCGGCTGAATGACGGCAAAGCACTGCGCCTGCCGTCTGCGGATGTCATTGTCATCTGCATCGGTGCAAATAATATGCTCGGTGTGCTGGAAGAATACTTCATGGAGAAGGCTGAGGAGCACGACATTGACCTTGCTGCGGTTGAAAGCATGAGTGACGAGGAGCTCACAGCGCTTCAGGAAGAAATGCAGGAGGAAATGGCTGACACGGAGACATTGATGAAAGAGCTGACCGCACGCATTGACAGCAATCTCGACCGGCTTGTGACCGATCTGGATGAGATGTATGACTGGATCAGAGAACGCAACGCATCGGCTGAGGTTTATATTCTGAATGTTTATAACCCGTATCCGGATGCCGACGGTTCGCTGCTCGGGATCGAAACAGAGAATGATGCGGCCTATGACGGCTTTGTGCAGGAAAAAATCGACAGATGCAACCAGATCATTGCAGACTTCACCAAAAAGCATGCAGATCTGATCCCTGTTGATATTGCATCGGCATTTGCTGCGGCTGATCCGCTGCCGATCATCGGAACCGGAAGCATGGATGCGGATGCATCGCAGACGGATGCAGAGAATGTTGACCAGAGCTATCTTGACCCGCATCCGAACGAGGAAGGCCAGCAGCTCATTGCTGATACCGTATTTCAGGTCATGCGGGGAGATTCCTGAGCATGGAGCATCCGTATCAGACAATGAACCGCTATATGCAGGCGAAATACGGCAAAAAGATCCGGAAAATCTGCATTGACGGCGGCTTCACCTGCCCGAACCGCGACGGAACCTGCGGCACCGGCGGCTGTACCTTCTGCGGAGCGCGCGGTGCGGGCGAACAGCTTGACCCGTCACGCTCAATCCGTGAGCAGGCAGAGGCAGTTCTGCAAAAGGCACCGCAGGATTCTGCGTGGATCGTGTACTTTCAGAATTTCACGAACACATATGCACCGGTTTCCGTGCTGAAGGAACGGTACGATGCAGCGCTGACCGACGAACGGATCAAGGTGCTGGATATCGGCACGCGGCCGGACTGCATCACAGAGGAGATCGCGGCGCTGCTTGCGGAATATGCAAAAACGTATGAGGTCTGGGTCGAGCTGGGGCTGCAAACAGCCAATGACAGCACGGCAAAGGCGATCAACCGCGGCTATGATCTGCGCTGTTTTACCCGCGCTGTGCAGATACTGCACAAATATCATCTTCCGGTGATCGTCCACATGATCATCGGGCTGCCCGGCGAAAGCGCGGAGGACGTCATGCATACCGTGCGTACCGTCAATGCGCATCACGTCTTCGGCGTGAAAATCCACAGCCTGTTTGTGATGAAGAACACCGCTCTGGAGCAGCAATATCTCCGCGGCGAATTCGTACCGATCACAATGAATGAATATATCGACCGGGCGATCAGCGCCGTAACGCATCTTGATCCGGCAATCGTGATCCACCGGATGACCGGAAACTGTCTGCGCGAGCTTCTGACTGCGCCGGGCTGGATCACGCAGCGCGATCTGATCCTTGTGACGATCGACCGGAGAATGCAGGCAAACGGCTGGAAACAGGGCTGCTTTTATTCTCCGGAGGGCTGCACACAGTAATACATCAGAAAGGGACATATTTATGAGCTTTTCACATATCAGAACGATTGTTTTCGATCTGGACGGCACACTGCTTGATTCACTGACCGACCTCGCAAACAGCATCAATGCCGCGCTGCAAAAGCACGGTCTGCCGCAGCATACGCTGGCAGAGGTGCGGCAATTTGTCGGAAACGGAATCGGCAAGCTCGCTGAACGGGCCGTCGCAGACGGAACCGAAAACCCGCTCTACGAGGCGGTTCTTGCAGACACAAAAGCCTTTTATGCGCAGAAATGCCGCGAGAATACGTCGCCGTACCCCGGCATCCTGCCGCTTCTGAAAGCCCTCCGCGAGAAGGGATTTCAGCTTGCCGTTGTATCCAATAAACCCGATGCGCAGGTCAAAAAGCTTTGCAGCGACTTTTTCGGCGGCTTGATCGCAGAGGCATTCGGTCAGCAGAGCGGCGTTCTCCTGAAGCCTGCGCCGGATTCTCTGCTGCGTGTGATGGATGATCTGCACAGCAGCAAAGAGGACACGGTGTATGTCGGCGATTCCGATGTGGACATTCAGACTGCCGCAAATGCAGGTGTCCCGTGCATCAGTGTGCTCTGGGGATTCCGTGATTACCCGGTGCTGAAAGCTGCGGGCGGAACGGTATTTGTCAAATCGCCGGCAGAAATGAACGCGCTGTTCTGATATATTTTTGTTCATTGATATGAAATCAGCCCCAAAGTCATTGACATTCCGGGGCTGATTTGCTATAATAAAGAATAATACCTATGAAGAGTCAGCCAATTTCGACATTTTGAGGAACGGAGGAGATCTTATGTGGAATGAACAAACAGACCGCATGTTTCTGGAGCTGCGAAATGACGCCGTATTTATTTTCAGACAGGATGCAATGAAGCTTACCTACAGAAACGGAGCCGCCGCTAAGCTCATTGATGCTGAGGCGGGTACAGCGTATTCCGATCTGTTTCATGACGCAGCGATTGACAATCTGCTCCGCATGACAATCGCAAACGGAAAAGTCAATGCCCTGACACTGGATCATGCGCCGTGGTTCAAGGAGCCCGCTGTGCTCCATGCCGTGACATTTGAATGGGAGGGCAAACCTGCTGTCG
>CAMNJD010000427.1 GCA_946540705.1 uncultured Ruminococcus sp.
TCGCGGCGCGGGGCGGCAGAGGCTCGCTGAATGCGCGGCTTGCGGCGATCGAGGATGCGCTCGGCGGGCTGCGGTTCCGCAAGCTCTCGCAGGAGGAATTCGATGCGCTGACCGAAAAGGACGGCAGCACCGTCTACTATGTCATCAGCGGCGGCAAGGTCACGCAGTATCTCGGAGATGCCGAGCTGAGCGGCGGTACGGGAAGAAATACGGTAACATCTGACGTACAATCGCACGCCGCCGGACGCATTCTTCACAGTATCATTGCAGTCGCAGAACAGGAGGAATCATAATGTACACACCGGCAATTGCTCCGTCAAATCTGACGGAAATGCGAGATTTTCTGACACCGATGATTGATGACGGACTGTTTGATTCTGTTGCATTTGACAGCGCGGATTCACCGACAAAAATCGTCTGCACACAGGACGGAAACACGATCATTGAAATTACAATGAGCAGTACAAATTTCATTTTCAAGCCGTTCGTCGCCGCGAATATTGCAGCGTCACCGACAGGAAGAATGCCGACTATGGCGGTCGCCTTTGCGATGCGCTGCAAGGGCGGCGCGATGTTTTCCGCGGCCAATTATGCGGCCGGTGCAGGAAGCTCCGGAATGAATTTCATCATCGGAAAAGCGAGCAGCGGAAAGACAGCATTTATCGGGTTTTCCGCCCCGGGAATCGTGTCAACCAATGCAGCCGCGTGCTATGTTTCGTGCTTTGGCGACAACACGGCGATTCAGCGGTATTCCAACGGATTTATGGTCGTTCCGAACGGGCTCTCAAATGACCGGACAATGCTTCAGGAGATTCCGGTTTTCGGCGCACTCGGCAGTACGGACATTTTCGACACGGTTTATTTCCGCAATATGGCGAATTTCTCCGAAGCTGGGCGTCAGACGATTGACGGAAAGTCCTACGGATGCGCGGGCTATTGGGCGATTCTGGACGAGTGAGGAGGGCTGAATGAATTACATTATTATGCTCATCATTGTGCTCGGCCTCGCGATCGCTGACTTTGCAACTGGTATCATCAAGGCGTATGTGCATCACGATCTCAGCTCACAGAAGATGCGCAAAGGCGGGCTCAATAAGTTGACAGAGATGGTCGTCATGGCGACGGCCTGCGGGCTTGAAATCGGCATCGGGCTGCTCGGGCGGTACTATCAGACCGCAGAGCTTGCGGGCGTCGCCGGAACGGTTGCGTCCGGCGCGGTGTTTACGTACATCGTCATCATGGAGCTGATCTCGATTTTTGAAAACTACGGCGAGATCTCACCCGATGCCGTGTGGGTGCGGAAAATCACGAAAAAGCTGCGGAATTTCAAGGACAAGGAGGATGATGAATAATGAAATTTGAACCGATGCTTGTAAAGCCGCAAAAGGGTGACCCGTATTTTACGACGATTAACAACGGAGGTTATTCTCGTTGCATCGAAGGAAAGCCGGTCGATCCTGATTGCAATGCGCTGTCAAACTGCGTGGGGCTTGCACTTGGAATATTTCACAAAAGAGCAAACTGCCCTGCCTTTAATCTGATTGACGCAATCGACGCAGGCGGACTTGTCGAGAACGCTAAGGCGCACGGACTCCGAACTGGAATGACTCCGGAACTCGGTGCTCTGATTGTATGGAAGGTACAGGAGACAGACAAAAAGGGGCATGTTGCAAGCGTTGAAGAAATTGGAATAGGCGGAGAAATCACAACCGCTGAAAGTGGGTGGAACGCCTCGAAGCCGTTTTGGCAGGGGCACTATAAATCTCCCTACAAATACCACAAGGAAAACTACATCTTTCAAGGCTTTATCTATCTTCCCGAAACACCGCCCATCAGAGCGCTCCGCAAGGGCGACAAGGGTGCTGAGGTCGAGCTGATGCAGTCGCGCCTCTGCGAGCGCGGCTATCTGCGCAAGACTGAGATCGACGGCAGCTTTGGCAGGATCACGCTTGGCGCTGTGCTCTGCTTCCAGTTCGAGCACGGTCTCGACGTGGACGGCGTTTGCGGGCCGAAGACGCAGGCCGCGCTTACGGAGTAAAAAAGAAAGCCGGCAGGGGAGTGGACCTCTGCCGGCTTTATATCTTTATGGTTTTAGGCGGACCCAACGGTGAGCTCGGGGCATCCATGCGGTATCTGAATCAGCGCTACACGATGCCGCTGCGGGAGCTTCAGGGCTTGCTGACGGACATCGGCACAGAGGAGCTTTCTCACATGGAGATGGTATCTGCGATTGTTTATCAGCTTACCAAGGGCATGACCCCTGAGCAGCTCGAGGCACAGGGCTTCGCAGATTATTTTGTCGATCACACGACCGGCATCTACCCGGTCAGCGCTTCGGGTATTCCTTTTACTGCGGCGACCTTCCAGTCGGTCGGTGACGCGATCGCCGATCTGAACGAGGATCTCGCAGCAGAACAGAAGGCACGCACAACCTATGACAATATCCTCCGGCTTGCCGATGACCCGGATGTCCGTGATGTGATCCGTTTTCTGAGGGAGCGCGAGATCGTCCACTACCAGCGGTTCGGTGAAGGTCTGCGCCTCATTCAGGATCATCTCAGCCGCTATTCGCCCGACCCCTCGAACCCCTATGCAGGA
>CAMNJD010000428.1 GCA_946540705.1 uncultured Ruminococcus sp.
TATACCCGCAAATTCTGATTTAGCTTAGCAACATAAATATGCACAATGCCCCTGAGTGCTTTGTAACACTCAGGGGCAAAACTTCTATATTGGCATCCGTCATACAGAGAGCCGTCTTTCCGTTTGTCGGAATCAGATGCCGCTTCACGGGAATTCTGAATGAAGCCTCCCGCTCGCTGCGCTGTGCGTTTGCAGGCAGACCGCCAGGAGGCACGGTATCCTTATTTTGCCCCCTGTGAGAAGGTCATCGTCTTGCCGTCACTGACCGCCGTGACCGTTCCGTCCGGCGTGTAATATGCCTCGATGCCCCTGTCCTTCAGTGTCTCCACGGTTGACGGGTCGGCATATTCCTGATTCGAGCAGCAAATGACCGTATACTTCGGTTTGACAGCGTTCAGGAAATTCTCAGTGGTCGAGAGGTAGTTGCCGTGATAGGGGAATTTCAGGAATGTCACCTCGCCGAGCGACATCGCCATGATCTCCTGCTGACGCGCTTCCTCCGCATCGCCCGCGAACAGCATCGTATTTTCTCCGTGCTGGATGTACAGCACCAGCGAGAAATCGTTTTCCTCGTCCTTGCCGTAATTAGTCTTGTTTGCGGCGAAAAGCTGAAATGCGGCGTCATCGCTGACCCACGCCTGTGAGGTCCCCGCTGCCATTTTCGTCAGCTCCATGCCCTTTTCGCTGACCTTTTCCATAAAGTTCTGATATTCCTCAGAGGCCGCGGTATAATCCGGTACATAGATCGTTTCGACATTCATGCGGTTGACAAGCCGCGCCGCGCCGCCGACATGATCCTTGTCATAATGCGTGATCATCAGCGTATTGATCGTGTCAATGCCCTGCGCAGTCAGAAATTTCTCGATGTCCTTGCCGTCGCCCTTGTTTCCGGCATCAACGACCGTGACGCTGTTCGCGGTCTGAATGACCATCGCGTCAGCCTTGCCGACATCAAATACGGTCACAGTGACCTCACCGGTAACGGCCGGTACATCGGCCTTGCTGACCGCAGACTGTGTGCTGCCGCTTTCCTTTCCGGCGCATCCGGTCAGCAGTGCTGCCGCCGCCGAGAACAGTGCTGCAAACTTTTTCCATTTGATCCTGAGTGGCATAAGGAAATCCCTCCTTCTGGCATGTTTCCGGCAGTGCTGTCTGCTGCCGTTTCTATCGTACTGCAAAAGAGTGGTCAGTCTGTGTTGATATTGTTGACGCGGAATGAAATCTTCTGTTTACAGCATAGCACAGATTCCTGATATGAACCTGAAATCCTGTCACTCGTTCGGGTCAATATCCTTCCAGTAATGCACGAGATATTCCGTACCGGACCAGACAGTCAGAACCGCTGCGATCCAGAACAGCACCTGAATGACGATCTCCGTGACGGTATAGACCATATCCGGCAGTCCGAGCCCGAAGGAATTGAAATCCAGCCGGAACGACCAGTACACCATAGCGGCGATCAGCGCGATCATCGTGAAGGCAGTCTTGAGCTTGCCCGCAAATCCCGCAGGCACGACCGTCCCCTTGCCCGCGACGACGAGCCGCAGCGCAGATACCATAAATTCCCGCGAAACGATCAGCAGGAATGCGGCAATGTTCACCTTCTGCTGCTGAAGCAGGCAGGACAGTGCCGCAATGACCAGCACCTTGTCCGCCAGCGGATCCAGAAATTTTCCGAAATCCGTGATCTGATGATTCTTTCGGGCGAGATGCCCGTCGATCGCATCCGTGATCGACGCGATCACGAAAACGACCGTCGCGATCAGATAATGTCCGGGAATGCTCCAGTAGAAAAACAGGACAAAGACCGGAACCAGCAGGACGCGCAGCAGCGTCAGCTTATTCGGCGTATTCACCCGGCTCTCACCTCTCCTATCACATCATAATCCGCTGCATCGGTGATGCAGACGGTCACATACTGCCCGATTTCATAGCCGTCCCCAGGCAGTCCGGGCAGATACAGCCTGCCGTCCACGTCCGGCGCCTCTGCGGGCGTGCGGGCGAGCCAGCTTTGCGCAGCTTCGTCATAGCCCTCGATGACCGCTTCGGTGATCTCTCCGATCCGCTCCGCGCTCTTTTCCGCTGCAACGGTCATCTGCTGCTCCATCAGCAGCGCAGCACGGTGCTGCCGGACATCCTCATCGACCTGATCGGGCATCCGGGCAGCCGCGGTATTTTCCTCCTCGGAGTATGCAAAGCAGCCCATGCGGTCAAAGCGCATCTCCTGCACGAACTCCGCCAGCTCCTCGAACTGCTCCTGCGTTTCGCCGGGGAATCCGACCAGCAGGGTCGTCCGGAGCGTCAGCCCGGGGATGCGGCTGCGCAGCTTATGGATGAGCGCCCGGAGCGATTCGCGGTCGCCCTGTCTGCGCATGCGTCTGAGAATAACGCCGTTGCAGTGCTGAAGCGGAATATCAAGATACTTGACGATCTTGGGCTCATTAGCAATGACGTCGATCAGCTCATCGGTGATGCGCTCGGGATAGCAGTACAGCACACGGATCCAGCGCAGCCCGTCAATCGCGCAGAGCATGCGCAGCAGCTCAGGCAGCCTGGAGACTCCGTAGAGATCTTCGCCGTAGCGGGAGGTATCCTGCGCGATGACCGCCAGCTCGGTCACGCCGGACTGCGCCAGCATTTCCGCCTCTTTCAGTACATCCTCCATCGGCACCGAGCGGAATTTTCCGCGGATCGCCGGAATTGCGCAGTAGGTGCAGCCGTTCGAGCAGCCCTCCGCGATCTTCAGATATGCAAAGAACGGCGGGGTCGAGAGCAGGCGCTCACCGGTCAGCGGCATGCAGCTTTTCGGTGCGAACTGCGTCACGCGGTCGCCGGCCGTCACGCGCTGAAGCACGGCACAGATATCGTTCTGATCGCCGATCCCGATGACAGCATCGACCTCCGGGAACTGTTCTGCGACCTCCTGCTTATAACGCTCCGCAAGGCAGCCCGTCACGACAATGCGCTTCAGACTGCCTTCCTCCTTGCGCTGAATGAGCGAAAGGATCTGTTCGATTGCTTCTTCCTTTGCCGCCTGAATGAAGCCGCAGGTGTTGACGACCGCGACATCCGCCTCTGTGAGATCGGATGTCAGCGTAAAGCCCGCGAGCTTCATGCGATGCAGCATTCGCTCGGAGTCCACCAGATTTTTGGAGCACCCCAGTGAGATCATGCTGACGTTCATAAACGCCTCCGAGAGTGTGTAATCATTGTGCTGACGGGCCGTGCCCGCTTCCGTGCCGTGCGGTCAGGATTCCTGATCCTCCAGCCACACGTAGTAATCCTCAATCGCATATCGGATCTGCTGGTATGTATAGCCGCGCCGCACAAGCGCTGCCGTGACCTTTTCCGTCATTTTGCGGTCATCCGGATCTGTCAGATACCGCGCATATTTCTTTTGCAGGATCTCCAGAAGCTGTCCGGAGATCCGCTCCGCATCGTCATATTCCGCAAGGGCATTGCCGATATCCTCCTGCGAAAGACCGCGGTGCCGCATTTCATATTCTGCGCGCCGGATGCCGTATTTTTTGTCCTCGACATAATGCCGCGCAAGCTGCTCTGCATAGAGCGCATCGTTCAGAAAGCCGTAGCGCGTGAGCTTTTCCAGCGCTGCCAGAACGGCGTCCTCCTGTGCATGCTTCGCATCCATGAGCTTCTGATACAGCTCACGGTAGGAATATCCGCGCTTTTCGAGCAAATACAGCCCGTATTCATATGCGCGGCGCTCGGCTGCACGCTGCCGCAGTCCGGCGATCTGCGCCTCATCGAGGTCATCGCCCGGGTGCAGGCCCTCCGCCTGCGCCAGCTCCGCATGCAGCCAGAGCGTGTCGCCGTTTTCGAGCAGCACCTCACAAAGGCTGCCCTTGGCCGGCGTGATCGCATCAATTTTCATATGCAGCTACCGTCCGGATCATTCCTCCGGCGCGAACTCCTCAAAATTATCGTCCATGATATCATCCGGAGCCGCATCCAGCGCAGCGCCGGTGTCGGCAGCGGCATTGTCAGCCTTGGCCTTGGCCTGGGAGACAGCCGCCTCCTTCTTGTTTTTCTTCGAGGCAAGGACGATGCTGTCCTTCTGCTCAAGGATCTTCTGCTCGACCTCCTTTGCGAAGTCCGGCTCTGTCTCAAGCAGCGCCTTGACCGCATCGCGACCCTGACCGAGCTTGCGCTCGCCGTAGCTGAACCACGACCCGCTCTTGTGGATGATATCGAGATCGACAGCCAGATCAAGCACCTCGCCGATGCGCGAAATACCGTGGCCGTACATCATATCGAATTCGCACTCCTTGAACGGCGGTGCGACCTTGTTCTTGACGATCTTGACACGGGTGCGGTTGCCGATGATCTCGGCGCCGTCCTTGATCGCTTCGCCCTTGCGCACCTCCATGCGGACGGATGCGTAGAATTTCAGCGCACGGCCGCCGGTCGTCGTCTCGGGGTTGCCGTACATCACGCCGATCTTTTCACGAACCTGATTGATGAAAATGGCAACGCAGTTCGATTTTGCGATGACCGGTGTCAGCTTGCGCATGGCCTGCGACATCAGTCTCGCGAGCATGCCGACATGCGAATCGCCCATTTCGCCTTCGATCTCCGCACGGGTCGTCATCGCAGCGACCGAGTCAATGACAATGACGTCGATCGCGCCGGAACGGACCAGCGCCTCTGCAATCTCAAGTGCCTGCTCGCCGCTGTCCGGCTGCGAAACCAGCAGGTCGTCGGTCTTGACGCCGAGTGCCGCCGCATAGACCGGGTCCAGCGCGTGCTCAACGTCCACGAACGCCGCCTCACCGCCGAGCTTCTGCGCCTCCGCGATGATCTGGAGCGCAACGGTCGTCTTGCCGGAGCTCTCCGGGCCGTAGATCTCGATGATTCTGCCGCGCGGCACACCGCCGATTCCAAGTGCCATATCCAGTGTCAGCGAGCCCGTCGAGATCGACTGCACGTTCTGCACGGTGTTCTGTCCCAGACGCATGACCGCGCCCGCGCCGTACTGCTTTTCGATCTGTGCGATCGCGTTTTTCAGCGCCTTCTGGCGCTCCTCCTGTGTGGCCGGGATGACCAGCCCGATATTCTTCTTCTTCAGATCCTGCTTTGCCATTGTGTAAATTCCTTTCTGTGCATGATTCCGCACCGCACATCTCTTTGCGGTTCCTCTATATCATAGCACATCAGATGTTCAGTTTTGTACTATCTGCGATATCCCAGCACAACGCGGTCATTGCCGTTTAAGTCGCGCAGAACCTCGACATGTTCATAGCCGTTCTGCCGCATGATCTCCGCAGCAGCCGCGCCCTGCGTGAAGCCGATCTCGAAAGCGAGCAGGCCGCCGGGCTTCAGGGAATCCCGCCAGAGCCGCGTGATGCCGCGGTAAAAATGCAGGCCGTCCGCGCCGCCGTCGAGCGCTGCCGCAGGCTCAAATGTGACCTCCTGCTGCAAGTGCGCCATGTCCCCGGCGGTCAGGTAGGGCGGGTTGCTGACGATGCAGTCCAGCTCCGTGAAGGATGCCGCCGTTTCTGCCTGCAGCACATCGCCGGACAGCAGCCTGATATCCAGCGAGAGCGCCGTGCGGTTTTTCTCCGCGAATTTCATCGCATCTGCGCTCTTTTCGATACCGGTCACATCCGCGTCCGGCCGCTGCGATTTCAGTGCCAGCGCGATGCAGCCGCTTCCGGTACAGAGATCCGCGATCCGCGGGGATGCGGTCTGCTTCAGGCGGTCAAGCGCCGCTTCGACCAGCGTTTCGGTGTCGGCTCTGGGGATCAGCACCCCCTGCCCGACCGCAATGCGCAGCCCGTAGAATTCCCATGAACCGAGCAGATATTGCAGCGGCTCATGCTTGGCGCGGCGTCTTGCAGTCTCCCGCGCCGCCGCCGCATCGGGCATATCCTCACAGATCCACTTTGCTTCGAGCGCTGCATCCGCAATGCCGCCGGCCTGAAGCATGCCGGTCAGCTCGTGCAGCAGCGCGGGTTCCACGCGGTTCATCATCAGTCGCAGTCCGCGTAGAGAAAGTGTCTGCCGCAGTGCAGGCAGCGGAACAGATATCCCGTCAGGCTGCCGTCCTTGCGCATATACTGCCGGATATCCTCGAATTCAAAGCCGCAGATATCCTGCCGGTATGTTTCCGCGATCTCCTCCGCGAGCCCTGATTCTTCGATCTCCGGCCAGCCGACATAGCCCAGAAATGCGCAGAAATCGTCACAGTGCGCCATCCAGTATTCCTGCTGCCAGCCGTGATAGCCGGGCGTGCGCTCGGTCAGCTCCTTCACCTTTTCGGGATCGGAAACCTTGCCGATGCTTGCGCTGTCCTGAAATTCGCCGTCGAATTTTGCGGCAGCGGAGCCGTCCGCGATGCACCACGGACAAAGGCACTCCACATCCTCCGCCGAATGGAACGGAGATTCATACCAGACGTCAGTCTCCTTGCCGCAGCAGTCGCAGCGATGCGGCTCACCGCGATAGAACACCCCGCTTGCGAACGGGTCAGGGTGATATTTGAATGTCGGAAGCATTTGCATTCTCCTTTGTTCGCTCATTGCTTCTATCTTCACACAAATGTAACACATCATTGAAGTTTTGATCAAACTTTTTCAAAAGTTTGCGGAGTCCAGAGGCAACGCCTCTGGTCGCGCTCCGTAGAGCGCGAAACGCCCTTATTGTTTCTGCTCGGGAAGTTGGGGGCTTGGGGGAAGTACCCCAAGCATGGGGCAACTTCCCCCATTACAAAATAACATGTTCTTCTTTTGTACAGACAAAAATCTGAATACTGTCTTCGGCGCGTATTTGCATACAGCACCTATATACCAAAACAAGCGGTATCTTCTGCGAGCCGTACTGCTGACCCCGACCTTACCATTCGTCGTCTTCGAGATTTTCAGGGATGCACGGCAGCATCGCCGCGATCGCACACTCGATCTGATCGTCGTGCGGCTCCTTTGTGGTGATGCGCTGGATCCACAGTCCCGGCGCGGACAGAATTCTGGTGCAGGCATTCGTATAACGCCCCGCAATGCGGATCAGCTCATAGCTCACGCCCATGACAGGCGGCAGCAGCGCAAAGCCGAACAGCACACGCTTCCACACGATCACATACGGATTGAAGCAGCCGAAGAAAATGCCGATCAGCAGCACCAGAAAAATGAAGCTCGTGCCGCAGCGCGGATGAAACCGCACTTGCTTGCGCACGTTCGCAACGGTCAGCGGAAGCGCCGCCTCAAAGCAGGCGATCGTCTTATGCTCCGCGCCGTGGTATTCGTAGGTTCTGCGGATGCTCTTTGCACGGCCGGTCAGCCACATATACAGCACGAACAGCGCGATCTTGACCGCGCCCTCCGCCACGGACTTGATGATCCGGTTTTTGCCCAGCACCGGTACCCAGCTCACGATCCATTTGGGCAGATACATGAACAGGCCGATCGCTATTACCAGACCCAGAATCATCGCGATCACCGACACAATGCCGAAGATCCTGTCGCCGAGCTTGTCATCCAGCCATTGCTCAAAGCGGCTCGGCTCCTCATAATCGTAGTGTTCTGCGGCTTTTTTGAGATATTCCCAGCGCTTCCCGACCGTTTCGGCATCGGGCGCGGGGCCGGGGACAAAGCTCTTGTCCTCCTTCTTCTTTTCCTCATCCAGCTCCCTGCGCTTTTTGGGATACCACTGAACAAACAGCTCCCGCTGTTCGTCCTCAGAGAGCGTGTCGAATTTCCTGTTCTTCTTTTTCCATTCGCAGAAGGCGTCGATCTCCTCGTCATACTGCTTCTCTGCGGCCTTCATCATGCAGCGGTAGCCCGTGATCATCGAGCTCACGAAATTCACGCACCCCCGCACCAGCGGCACCTTTGCGTACCATGGCTGCACCAGAACCGGCTTGCCGGTTTTCGGGTCATCCCGCCATTTTGCCGGGACATCCCATGTCTCGACGTCGATCTCGCCGTTCGGGAGGCGGCAGGCCATTGCCCCGCGGAATGCACCGCGCATCATGACGCCCTCGATCAGCGCCTGTCCGCCGATCTTTGATTTATGTGCATAGGCCGCCTTTGCAGCCTGCTTTTCGGATTCCTGCGTTTCAGGCAATTCGTTCATCCTCTCAAAAAAATGGTAACAGGGCCGTTCAGCTCAGCATTGCGCCGATGCCGAACAGCAGAAACAGCGCGGCAATCGCACCGAAAAAAATTGCATTTTTCCGGTCGCGTCCGGGGTCGAAGAATGTCTCCGGATTCTCCGGGTCGATCATCAGTGTGACCCGGTCGCCGACCGCATACTGCCTTCCGCTTGAATAGATATTTGATGTGACCGTATGCTCCTCTCCGCCGTACCAAAAGCGGTACACCG
>CAMNJD010000429.1 GCA_946540705.1 uncultured Ruminococcus sp.
CCGTTCCCATTCCGAACACGGAAGTTAAGCTCATTCGCGTCGAAAATACTTGGCTGGAGACGGCCCGGGAAGATAGATCGATGCCGGCACTGCGATATTCCTCCATAGCTCAGTCGGTAGAGCACCTGACTGTTAATCAGGGTGTCACTGGTTCAAGTCCAGTTGGGGGAGCCAACAAGACCTGATGCGTTTGCATCAGGTCTTTTGTTTTAACACATCGTACAAAAGCGCTTTCCGAAATCGACCGGGAAGTGCTTTTTTTGCGGTTCCCATTGAAATTTCCATTATGATGTGCTATAATAGAATCATCAATTCATACAAAGGAGCCATTCACATGGTGAATCTTGAACAGAATTATGATGTTGTCATCGCCGGTGCAGGCGCAGCCGGCTGCTATGCGGCACTGCATCTGCCGGAAAAACTGGGCGTGCTGGTGCTCTCAAAGCGCGAAGCAACCCTCTGCAACTCTGCACTCGCACAGGGCGGCATCGCGGGCGTGTGGAATTCGCCGAACGATAATATTGAGCTGCACGCAAATGATACGCGCATTGCCGGCGCATTCACAAATAATCCCAAAACGCTGCATATTCTGGTTTCAGAGGCGGCAAAGGATATTGAACAGCTCGTCGAATACGGCGTGGAATTCGACAGGAACGCCGACGGCGATTATGACCGTACCCTCGAGGGCGGCCACTGCCGCAGACGGATCTTTCACTACCGCGATTCAACCGGCGCAGAGATCCTCCGGGGACTGCTCGCGCAGACGCGCAATCTTCCGAATGTGACGATCTCGGAGTTCACGGTCATGAGCCGCGCAGTCAAGACCGAAACCGGATTTTCGGTCGAGCTGCTGCGTGGGGATATGCTCAGCGTCGTCAACTGCCACTTTCTCATCCTCGCGACCGGCGGTATCGGCCGCGTCTACGAATATACCACAAATTCCGCGATCGCGACCGGCGACGGCATCCGCATTGCCTATGAGCTCGGCGCCCGCATCAAAAATCTCAGTCTGATTCAGTTTCACCCGACCGCCTTCAATAACAAGCACACCAGAGAGTGCTTCCTGATCTCCGAAGCTGTGCGCGGTGAGGGCGCCTATCTGCGAAACTGCAATATGGAGCGCTTTATGCAGCGCTACGACGACCGCCTTGAGCTCGCGCCGCGTGATGTTGTGTCTCATGCGATCATTCTCGAAAGCCAGCGCACCGGCTCCAAGGACTTCTGGCTCGATATTACACATGAGGATCCGGAGGCCGTCAAGGCGCGGTTCCCGAAAATCTACAATAAGCTGCTTGAACAGGGCTATGACCTGACCAAAGAGCCCGTGCCGATCTACCCCTGCCAGCATTATCTCATGGGCGGCATTGACGTCAACTCCAATGCACAGACCCGCGTGGACAGGCTCTATGCCTGCGGCGAGTGCGCGCATACCGGCGTCCACGGAAACAACCGTCTTGCGAGCAATTCGCTGCTTGAGGCTCTGGTCTTTTCCAGACGCGCCGCGGAGGAGATCGCGAAGGAGGCTGCGGATATTTCCCCGCGCTTTGAGCAGGGCGAATTCAAGCCCGTCACCGCAACCGATCCGATCCCGCACGGCATCCGCACCGAGCTGCGCAGGATCTTGCAGGAAAATTACTTTGTCATTCCCAACACCGAAAATATGCAGGCTGCCTATGACCGCATTACCGAGCTGATTCAGCTCATTGCATGCGAGGACTGGAAAATGGATCTCGATTATCTCGAGGCGAAATCGCAGGCGACCTGTGCTTATCTGATTCTGGAGGAACAGCTATGATGCAGCTTTTACCGAGCTATGTCGATGAGGTCATTCTGCGCGCACTGCATGAGGATATCACCGGCATGGACGTCACGACCGATTTTCTGCTTTCGCCGGAGCATGAATCCGAGGCGTATCTCATGGCCAAGGACAGCGGTGTGCTCTGCGGCATTGAGATCGCAAAGCGCGTATTTGATCTGGTCGGCGAGGGCGTGACCTTTACGATGCGGATGCAGGACGGCGATACGGTGCAGTACGGCGATATTCTCGCGGTCATGCACGGCCCGACCCGCACGCTGCTGAAGGGCGAGCGCACGGCTCTCAACCTCTTGCAGCATCTCTCCGGCATTGCAACAGAAACACGCAGATGCGTGGATATCATCGCAGGCACAAAGGCTTCGATTGCTGACACCCGCAAGTGCATGGTCGGTATCCGTGCCATGCAGAAATATGCCGTGCGGTGCGGCGGCGGCAGAAATCACCGCTTCAACCTCTCGGACGGCGCGATGCTGAAGGACAACCATATTGACGCATGCGGCGGCATTCTCCCGGCAATCACACAGCTCCGCGAACACATCGGACATATGGTGCGCATCGAGGTCGAGGTTCGCACGCTCGATGAGCTGCGGGAAGCACTCGAAGCCGGAGCCGATATCATCATGCTCGACAACATGGACAATGACACGATGAAAGAAGCTGTGCGCATCACGGACGGCAGAGCGATGCTCGAAGCGTCCGGCGGCATTACGCACGATACCCTGCGCGGTGTCGCGGAGACCGGCGTCGATATCATCTCGATCGGCGCACTGACGCACAGCGTCAAAGCGTTTGATATCTCGATGAAATGGGGCAAGGCGCCCGAATAAAACAGGGAGGGAACGGCTCTCTGCTGCGCGATCAACCACACAGCAGGGAGCCGTCTGCATACATTCCAAATAAAGGAGGTCAAATATGAAACGATACCGCTGTACGATCTGCGGCGCCGAATTTGAGGCCGCAGACGGAGAAAAGCCGGTCTGCCCGGAATGCCTCATGGAGGGCGATGTGCTGGAGCTGATCGAAGAAGTGCCCGACCGCACGCCCGCTGAACCGGAGCCGGAGACAGCCGCGCCGGGCATGCTGCTGTACCGCTGTACGGTCTGCGGGGCGGAATTTGAGGTGCCGGAGGGCGAAACGCCGGTCTGTCCGGAATGTCTCATGGAGGGCGATGTGTTGGAGCTGATCGGCAAAGTCCCCGCGAAATCTGCTGCCGCAAATGCAGAGCCGGATCCGAAGGCGATGTACAGGCTCAGTTACGGACTGTTTATTGTCACGGCTCAGCAGAACGGCAAAGACAACGGCTGCATTACGAATACGGTCATGCAGGTGACCTCCGAGCCGGTGCAGGTCAGCCTGACCGTCAACAAGAGCAATCTCACGCATGACATGATCCTCGCAGCCGGCAAATTCTCTGCCTCCGTGCTGAGTGAGAAGGCGGATTTCGACCTGATCAAGCGCTTTGGATTTCAGTCCGGGCGCGATGCGGATAAATTTGCGGGCTTTTCTGCCTGTGCGCGCGGCGCGGACGGCCTGCTGTACGTCACACAGGGTACGAATGCGGTGATCGCTGCGGATGTGGTCAGCACGGTTGATCTCGGTACGCACACCATGTTCATCGGCCGCGTGACGGACATGCGCGTGCTGAATGAAACACCTGCCGCGACCTACGCATATTACCTGGAACACATCAAGGTCACGCCGAAGAAGGTCGGCACAACGCCCGAGGGCAAAACGGTCTGGCGCTGTGTCATCTGCGGCTACGAGTATGTCGGCGATGAGCTGCCGGATGATTTCATCTGTCCGCTCTGCAAGCATCCTGCATCTGACTTTGTCAAAGTGACCGGATAAAACACAAATCGCTTCACGGTGACGTGCCCATCGTGAAGCGATTTTTTGCCGATAAGGAACCACTGAATTATTCAGTACCTCCTTAGTATTCCCCGGAGCGATCCTCCAGCAAATGAAAGTCGATCTCAAAGGTCTGGAAGCTGCCGTCCTCTTTGATGCGGCCGCAATGGCAGTGAACCTGATCCTCCGGCGTGAGGCCGGAAACTGCCTTTACCAGATCGTCATATTTGTTCACATCCCTGCCGTTCATGGTCATGATCCAGTCGCCGCTCCGGAAGACTGTGCTGTTTAAGTCGGAATCCTCGTCGATCTTCAGCACCAGTACGCCGCGTTCCTTGAGCTGATCGGGCAGCTTCAGGCCGTCCTGCTCCGCCTGCTGCAAAGCCTTGTCGTGCTCGACGAAGGAAATGCCGATGCGGACACGGCCGCTGACATAGCCCTGCTCCATGAGCTCCTTCAGGATCGGCAGTGCCTCATTGATCGTGATGGCAAAGCCAAGCCCCTCGTATGCCGCGCCGGAGAACAGGTTTGCGCTGTATTTGGATGAGGTGATGCCGATGACCTGCCCGTACATATTGACCAGCGCGCCGCCGGAATTGCCCGGGCTGATCGCGGCATCGGTCTGGAAGCAGTCCATTTCGTAATTGGTCGAGCTCGCCCGCACCTTGCGGTTCATGCCGGAGATGATGCCGGTCGTGATCGAGCCGCTCAGACCTGCGGGGTTGCCCAGCGCACAGACCGATTCGCCGAGCTGCACCTGATCGGAGTCGCCGAGCGCAGCGGGTGTCAGGTCGTTTGCGTGGATTTTCAGCACTGCAAGGTCTGTCTTGCTGTCGTGGCCGATCAGCACGGCCTCGTAGCTCTCGTCCTCGCGCCCCGCATGAAAGAGGCGGACGCTGTAGCTGCCCGCGCTGCTGACGACATGCGCATTGGTCGCGATATAGCCGTCCTGAGTCAGGATGATGCCGGAGCCGGTTCCGCCGAGCTTGCCCTCGGTATAGGTGTAGATCTCGACGATGCTCGGCATGACCTTCTGCGCGATGCCGGCATAGGTATAGCGGCCGCTTTCGTCGGTCAGTGCTTCGTCAGTCTCGGGCTTGTCGTGCTGATTGAGCTGTACCTCGATCACATTCCCCGCGACATAGCCCCCGCCGGCGGTCGTGCCGAGGCGGATGTCACGGATGATGCAGAATACGGAAAATGCAATAAACATCAGCACGGTCAGGAGCGCTGCTGTCTTCAGGAACAGATGCCGCGGCGCCCTGACCGGCACTGCATCGTCATCATACGAAAAGGGGAGCGCCTCTGCGTCCTCCGGTGCGGACGGTTCTGCGGCAGGCGGCCGGGCGCTGAGAATCTGCTCCGCTTCGGGCGCCTCCTGCGAGTGTTCATCCGGTACGGCAGCGGCGGTTTCCTCCGCAGGCGGCTCTGTCCCGCGGGATTCCGCATCGCGTGCAGCGCGTGCCGCAGCCTGCTTCTGCCGCAGGTCATGCAGCAGGATTTGCAGTTCATCGTCTGTCATACCGTGCCTCCTTTCTCATTGCAGATGCTTCTGCATCGTATCCTCTTTGAGCGGCCAGCCTGCGACCGGATATTTCCACTCCGTGCGCTCGGGCAGCTCGAACGATTTTTTCAGTCCCGCGTTGTACTCCTCGCGGGTGATTGTCTTTGCGTCGGTCTTATAGCTGTAGTCATCCTGTTTGCTCCAGCGCTCCTCAAAGCTCTGGAGGATCTCAGGCTGACCGGAACGCATTTCGCAGATCAGATACTGCGCGTAATAGCTTGTGCGCAGCTCGGTAAAGATCCGGTTTTTGCCCTCGATATACCAAAAGCCGTTCCGGAAATGCTCGGTTTCCTGCACCTCGCCGTTGACGATCGAGCAGATCCACGCAACGCGCTTGTTCTGCTCCGTTGCACCGACGGCCAGCTCCGGGATGTCGTCGCCGTCAATGTCGATGATCTCGCAGCGGATGGAGCTGAGGTTGCAGAGCTTGAAATCGCCTGCGAGTCCGGCCTTCAGATATGCGAGATACAGCGGCTTCCACTCTGCGGAATTGTCCGGCTCTGCGGGTTCGGCGGGGGGCGGCGCGGTCGTTTCGGCCTCAGCCTCCTGAATGCCGCCGATATGCGCAAAGGCATACTCCGTGATCGCGCTGTCAGCGGCGGCCTCGTCTGTCTCGACCGTATACGCGCCGAGCGAGACTGTTTTTCCGTTTGCCTCATTTTCGAGCACTGCCTGAAAATCGCGCTTTTTCGTATATTTCATTGCCCAGACATAGATGCGCGGGGGATCCTCGCCCGCGGCGGGCGCTCCGGTGTC
>CAMNJD010000430.1 GCA_946540705.1 uncultured Ruminococcus sp.
CGCGGACGAAACGGACGGCGAACAGATGATGAAACCGGCTGTTCCCGGGACACCGGATGTACCGGAGGAATCTGTGCCGGCTGACAGCACGCCGGAAACGCCGCCTGCCGAAAAGCCGGAGACGGTACAGAAGCCCGCAAGGCAGCCCGCACCGTCCGCACAGAAGCATGATCCTGCGCAGAAGCGCAGCAGCAAGAAAAAGAAGCGAAAGAAGTAAATCTTCTTCATGAGCAGATCTCATTCCTCCGCGCTTGATCAGAAAATCAGGCGCGGAGATTACCGCGGAGATGATTGGCGGAGGTTTCTGCAGCGATGAACCGTCTCCGGGTCGAATCCCCCGGCGAAGTACCGCTGACCGGCTCCGCATCCGGCAGCGGAAAGCTGTTCCCAAATCACAGTCAAGGAGGCAGAACTACGATCCTCAGAAACCGGAATATGTTTCCGGCGCAACAAAAGGGATGTCGATGCTGGAGATCGGATTCGGTTCCCTTTGCCTGCTCGGTGCGGTGATCTACGGAATCAAGGTACTCCGGAAGAGATGAAAACCCGCGGCATTTGAAAAGCCGGGAACAGCCAAAATCTTCTCCATGCATAAATCTCCACCCACGGCAAACAATACCGATGAGCTATCCGAAAAATAGCGAAAAAGAAAAAGACTCTGTGTACCACGCACAGAGCAGGAGGTCAATATGAAAGCAACCGGTATTGTGAGAAGAATTGACGATCTGGGCAGAGTCGTGATCCCGAAGGAAATTCGCAGAACCATGCGTATTCGGGAGGGCGACCCCTCACTGAAAACATTGACACAGGAAATTGCGTTCTGCTCTGGGATGCAGGAACTCGCCGGAAGAGGATACATAGGGTAATCACGATTAAATGGTACAGCAAAGCCTCCGGCAAAAACCGCCGGAGGCTTTGCTGTATCATTCTGCGAGTTGCATTCGCAGGGTTATTTGTCGTCCGGCATCCACTGATAAACCCACTCGGTTGTGGAGCCGCTTCCAGAGAAGTAAACGCTCTTGAGCTCATATTCCTCGGTACCTTCCCCTAGTGCACCGACCACCTGCACCTGCGGAACAGCACCGTCCGGATTGCCAATCGGATCTACCGAGCACCAGTTGGGCTTTCTGTTTTCTGCAGCCTGTAGGTCAGTTCCCGCAACCTTCATCCCGTATTCAAGCCAAGGCACATCAATGGAAGCATGCGCATCATCGAACCAGAGCCAGTCTACAGAATTAGTATCAATCAGCGAACAGGTAAGGGTGAGCGAGAACGGCTCATTTGCCTGCAGTTTTTCCGGCGGTACTGTACAGGTCGTTTTGAAAGCAGCGAGCTGCCGCTTAGGGTTCAGATGATCCTGCTGTGCCATGATCTGATAACCGTGTTCCGTTTCCAAGGAGGTATATTTCGTATAGCCTTCCAAACCCTCCTGCTTCTCATAGGAATCCGGCTGTGTGTGCTGGATGACATCTATGCGTTCCCAGTGATGCGGCTTTCCCTCATAGAGCGCTCTATACTTGTAAGTCCAGACGGTCTGCGAGCCGGAACCGTTAAAGGTCAGCGTGAACGTATCACCGGTCTCTGCTTTCGCCGGAAACTCCATGCTGACCCGCGCGGCTTCGGTCATCTCCGGCTCTGTGCCGTCATTGGTCAGCGGTCTGACAAGGCAGTAATTCGGCTTTCCCGAATCCGAGGCTGGCAGCATCGTTCCGTCACTCGTACCGCTCTTGCGGAGATCGGCGTAATCGCTCCAGTCCGGAACCAGCAGATCAAGATCCTCAGGCTTTTCGAGTACGCAGGTAATGTCGAAATAGATGGTCTGACCGGCAGGCACCATACTCGGTGCGGCGGTGCAGGTGCTGCGGAAGGATGCAGAACGCTCATACACATCCTCTGCGCCCTTTTTGCCCTCGCGGTAATAGTATTCAGCAGTGTGGTCAGTTTTGGAGGCACGATACTGGATCGTCTTCACAGTATCGAGATACTCGATGACATCTTTCGTCCGATTGATCTTCGTGCCTGTCAGCACCCACACATACTCAGCGTGCTCTGCGACGGTCTTCGGCAGGATAATACCGTTTTCGTTTAGATAATCATAGAATTCATGACGATTCTTCGTGCCGAAGTAGATCCATCTCTCTGCGATAAAATCGAGAAATTCCTCATCATTTGAGATATCCAGACTGCCCTTTTGCAGCTTGCCGTCCTTTGTCAGCAACTCGCGGAGCATTTCCCGGATGCGTGCGATCGCACTGAGCCGCTGCGGAATGGAGGGGGCGACGGAGCCGTCGCCGCGCCAGCGTGTCGAGACAACCATTTCCAGTTTCCGCCAGTTCGCCAGCCGTTTCCGAAGCGCCTGTGCTTCCTCGCGGATCTGCCCGCTCTTTTCATAGCGGTCCTCAAAGCTTTTGCGCAGGTCATCCATAGTCACGCCGTGAGACTTCATCCGGTATGCAGCGCCATGCAGTGCCTGGGCAATCGCGTCCCATTCACTGTCGCCGACTGCGCCCTGATTCCGCGCTGCTTCATAGATGCGGTACTGCTCTTCGATAGAATCATTTTCCCAGATTTGGGCGAGCGCTTCCGTCAGCTTCGCAACCTTTTCCATATAGCCAAGTACCGGGAACATATTCTTCTCAACTGTCTTGACCATTTCGCGCAGCGCAATCGGGTAGTCCTTGTTCTTGATTGCATCGGCAACTGTTTTGCCCTGATCGCCCCATGATGAGGTGACTGCATCGGCGCCGTTGCCCGTGATGTAATTGCTGAGCAGCGCCTGCGCCAGATAATTGGCGACATTCGTGGCGAATGATTCCGCATTGCCGTCTGCGATTGCAGAGCAGATATCGCCCTTTGTGTCGAGCGAGGCGATCGAGCGCACCAGCGCGCCCGCAGTCTGGTCATCTGAGAGACCGTGCTCGCGGAGCGTGTCTTTGACCAGCTGCGTGAGCCCCGCTTCCATTTCCTTGTTGGCTTGATCGTGCATATATTTCTGTGCCGCCGTGCGTTCTGCCCAGAGATCCATCTGTTCCATGTCGGAAGCGCGGACAATGCCATACGGGGAATAGTGCAGCACCTCAAAGCTTGCTGTGCCCGCCGCCAAATCATCGGGATCCAGGAAATAGTAGAACGGCTCGTTGTTGTCATTCCAGTATACACCGAAATACGCATCCCGCTCCTCTTCCGGAACATCGGAAAGATCAAAGCTGATTTTCTCGAAGTCATCGAGGATAGTGTGTTCGCTGTCTCCCTTTGTGAGGGAAATGGCTTCACGGATTGTGTATTTGTCGGATTTCAGCGCTTCGAGCTGTTCTCCTGTGATCGGCGTGCGGTTGGCATCACCGGGCGCAGACGATACGCCTGATGCGCCGAGTGAACTGTCCTTGCAGGCAGTCAGCAGGGGCAGCGCGAATATGCAGAGCAAAAAAGCGGATAGTTTTCTCCTCATCTGAATCACCTCACAGCGAATCTGAAATGTCTGATTGCGGTTTATGAACTGATCATGCTGCATGATGTATGCATACGATTATCCATCATCCATCATACCACAATTATTAGCAAATGTCAAGGCATTTTGTTGCATTTTATCGTATATCTTGATTACTGCTGCCGTTGATCCTCCGCGGATGGATATGCGGGATTGTTACATCAAGAGAGCCGGCGCGGCAGCACGCAGAATTGCTGCAGTATATAGGAGGGTACATCGGGGAAATCATGCCAGCGTGGGCTCCCCGCACGCCGTCTGATTGGAAGTCAGGCGGTGTTTTTGTATACGAATATTTTTGTATCCATTGCATTCTTACGCATAACATGATATAATACAGTTATCATTGATGATACTGTTCTGTCTGCGAAATGTTGGTACAGCCGAAAAAGAACAGTACAGGAAGCTGAGGGAAAGCAATGGATGCGCAGAATACAATATACAACAGGAAACAGAAAAAAAGAACCTATCTGCTGACAATGGAGCAGGCGGTGTCATTAAAGCCGCAGTATCATGTATATAGAGACGGTAGGAAACCGATCTGTACAATCGAAGGTGACATCACACGACACAGATTTTCGATTCGGAAAGACGGTACAGAAGTGCTGCGGCTCAGCAAAAAGATCGCAAAGCTTCTGACAGAATACACGATTGAGAAAGACGGTCAGGTAATTGCAAAGATCAAAAAGCGTATTTCACTGCTTACACATGATTATTCCGGTACGATCAACGGTCAGATTCTGGAAATCCGTGCGGACTGGTATGCCTGCCGTTTCGATATTCTGATCGGAGGCAGAAAGCTCTGCGAAATTGAGCAAAAAAAATCAGGTTTTCTCGACACATATCTGATCCTGATGTTTGATTCAGATATGGACGAAATTGCTGCAGCACTTGCCGTCATTTGCGACCAGATTTCTGATAAAGATGATTCTGAATGTGAAAACGATTAAGACCGGCGAATGCCGGTCTTATCCGTATGATTCATTTACAGCAGCTTGGTTTTTTCCTTTCCGCCGCGCTGTTCAGCAGCAAAAAGACAGATCAGTGCAGCAATCGCACCCTGAAGCCGGTATTTGTTGCCAATGCCCGTGACTGCAAAACTGTCCTGATTGTTGAGCTTCCAGCGTGGATAGCCGCCGTTCGGGTCAAGATGCATGGCACTGATCTCACGGTGCAGGACGGCGCCCCTTTTTTTTCCGTTTACAAAAATGCTGCGTTTATCCGTAATAACAAAAAACTCTTTCCCTCTGGAAAAAATGCCGTCATCACCGTAGACAATAATGTGTTCGCCGGGCTCTATTAGTTCCGCGATCTTCGGCATGATTTTGTCGATTCGCTTCTGATTGATACCCTCAGAAGCGACATCTTCATCGGTAAGAAGGGTGGTTCTGATATATTTGGATACACTCTCTGTGGTCTTCAGACTGTTCAGGCAATAGCGCATTGAATCAAGAACAGCGATTACATTGTCATGCTGTTTCAGGCTGTCAAGATTCCACAGAAAGTCAAACATTCTTTCATCGAGCATTCCGGTGTTGCCGTCATCCTGCATATCGACATCAATATGCGTATCACAAAAAGGACAGATCAGACATTTATTCGAGATCGAAAGTTCCATTTCACCGCCGCAGGACGGGCATTTTCTTGTATTCATAATATATTCTCCTTTATTGTTTTTTCTTCCGCTTTTTGAGCTTTGTACTCCATATTGGATTCCCGTTTTCCAGGTATCGTGTGATCATACAGGCGTATGCTTCCGGGAGTGACTCTTCTCCAAGGCATATGCCCTTGCTGTCAGGAATTTCAGTGATGCGGTGCGCATCGGCTTCGCCCTCATCTAAAAGTGAGACATCCTTGCTGAATGTGACATAGAACCTGCCGAAGTGATAATAGCCGTAAACGAAAACGCCTTCTTCTGACGGACCGTAAATGATTGTGTCATTCTTGATTGTGCGTATTCTTCCAAGCCACGGGAATCCAAGCTGTGTCTCTGTATGTCCGAGTGCATCGCAAAGCTCCTGAACGGTTTTCTTCATGCCGGGAACGGCACGGATTGGCGATGCAGCCGAATTGAACGGATTGTTTCCGTTGCCCATTGCCCAGAATACGATTCCTTCAATGAGCAGCAATAAGCCTGCCGCTATGGATGTATCCGAAAAGGAAGCCGCGATCATACCGGTTACTGCGCCGATTATCAGCAGAACTGCGGCGACTCTGAAAATAAGTGACATGATCCACTGTGAACGCGGCGTGTCGGTTTGACTCGCTGTGATAGAATACATGACGATCGCCTCAATCAGAAGCAGGATCGCAGCGGCAACACTCCGAACACTGCCCTGTGTTTTCCAGATCGCAATAATACCGGCGCTGTTCAGAATGATGCCGCACAGCATGAGCAAACTGCCCGATACAACGATTGATTTTTTTGATTTTATGCTGTCCAGCAAGAATCCCATGCGAAAAAAACCGATGCAGAACAGAAACGCCGCCAGCGCAAAGACTGCCCAGAAAAGGATATTTACTTTTTGCGGCAGCAGGAACAGCAGCATGTAGGAAGCCGCAAGACAAAGGAAATCAACGATGATCTCAACGGTATTCTGCGGTTTTTTCAGAAACAGCCTGATTTTTTCAGTCAGTCCCGGCATCTTCATGTTCTCCTTTTATTACGAATATGTTTTGTCTGATAAGATTATAGCACAGAATGCTGAAGAAATCAAGAGAGAAAATGTACGCAGAATCGGATGATACGAAAACATTTTCAATGCATAATCCTCCGCTCACGGCAAACAATATCGATATGCTATCCCCAATAGCGAAGTTAACACAGGAGGCACAAAATGAAAGCAACCGGAATTGTGAGAAGAAACGACGATTTGGGGCGAATCGTCATACCAAAAGAAATTCGCAGGACACTCCGTATCAGAATGGACCCCCTCACTGAAAACATTGACACAGGATATCCGGTTCTGTATGGGTGTGAGCATCATTGCTGTATTGTTCCTGATTGCGGCAAGAATTCCTTATGCCGCTGTCATGATGTTTTTGTTGCTGATCATAAAGGGAATCCTGCTGTTCAAAGCCCCGAAAAAGGATCGTTGAATCCAATCAAACAAACAGGAGAGCAAAATGGAATTTGAAAACTTACCGCCTATATTTGAAGCATATCGTGCGGAATACCCGGAGCTTACAGTCTGCCGTGTTGTTTTGCAGGAAAAGGAGCTTTACCATGTCATATATCAGGATGGGATGATGCAGGCGCAGGTATCAGGAAAATTCAGGTACGATGCAAAAACCGCATCTGATTTTCCAGATGTCGGAGATTATGTTATGGCTGACATAACCAGCGGCGACAGGGCAGTGATACATAATGTTCTGCCGAGAACAAGCGTGTTTGTCCGGAAAGCAGCCGGAAAGACAATTACGGAACAGGTCGTTGCCGCAAACATTGACACTGTATTCCTGTGTATGTCGCTCAATCTTGACTTCAATCTCAGGCGAATTGAAAGATATCTGACTGCTGCATGGGACAGCGGTGCAGTTCCAGTGGTCCTCCTGACCAAAACGGACCTCTGCGATGATGTTGCCACAAAGATTGCAGAGATAGAACGTGTCGCCATTGGCGTTGATATCATTACGACCTCATTTGCTGAAACGGACAGCTACAGCCAGATCGGACCGTATCTCAAAGCAGGAAAAACGCTGGCTTTTGTCGGTTCTTCCGGTGTCGGAAAATCAACGCTGATCAATCACCTTTTGGGAGAGGACAGGCTTGAAACAAACGGACTGCGAGGAGACGACAAAGGCAGGCATACTACGACACATCGTGAATTGTTGATGCTTCCCTGCGGCGCAATGGTAATCGATACGCCCGGAATGCGCGAAATGGGAATGTGGGATAGCGGCGATGGACTTTCGACTGCATTTGAGGATATCGAGCTGCTTGCCGAAGGGTGCCGGTTCAAAAATTGTACGCATCATTTGGAACCGGGATGTGCTGTGCAGGAGGCGATCCAGAGCGGAGAACTGTCAGCGGAACGGTTTTCTTCGTATGAAAAGCTGAAAGCTGAAAATGCTTACTCCGATGACGCTGAGGGGTATCTGGCTGCAAAAGAAGAGAAATTCAAAACGATCGCAAAGTTTAATAAAGCCAATCACAAAAACAGACAGTAAACATATTCCTTTTCAGATATCGCTCTGAACAGTGTCAGGAATCTGTTTTCAGCTTTCCATTTTTCTCCACTCGCATATTTTCCGGCTTTCGGCAAACAATACCGATATGCTTTCCAATTTATCAAAATTCAAACCAGGAGGATTTCATGAAAGCAACAGGTATTGTACGCAGAATCGATGATTTAGGACGGGTGGTAATCCCGAAAGAGATCAGAAGAACCATGCGGATTAGAGAAGGCGACCCCTCACTGATAACATTGACACAGGATATCCGGTTCTGCATGAGTGTGAAATCGGCTGCGGAGAGGTACATCGGGAAGTGAATACAGAGAAACCACCGTCTGATTGTGCATATCAGGCGGCGGTTCCCGTTATGTTGATTGATTCAGCAGATTTCGCTTTATCAGAGTCAGATCAATCGCGTTCAGTCTGCCGTTGTCGTCAAGGTCTCCGGCTTTCCAGTCAGCCAGTTTTGTATCCGGCACTGCAAGCAGCCACTTCTGGAGCAGCACCGCATCGGCAATGTCAAACTTCCCGTCTGCATTCACATCGCCCATGAGCCTTTCAGACGGTTCACTGCTTTCCGTAAAGAGCCATGCCTGCATAGAAACGCCCTGATCGGAATAGACGAAATACAGGTCATGCGTACCGCCGATATTGCTGATCGGATCGCTGTAAACATTGGTAAAGCCATTCGGAGAATCGAATGCGATGCTCGTCAGCAGGCCGCCTGTGGGCGCATCAAGATGCACATCAATGCTGCCCTTTCCTTTCACAGATGCCACAAATGTGACCGGCTTTTCTACCAGCGGTGCATTGTCCGTGTTTCCGGCATTTTCGGCTGCAAACAGCTCGATCGCATCGTCTGCCTTGACATACTTCAACACGGCATAATCATCTGTATAGACCGCATCGCCGTCCGAAAATCCGTTCCAGATATTCCGCAGACCGTCTGCCCATTCACGGGTATTTGTCAGTTCAGCGGCAACAGCGATATTGTACTTTCCGTTAAGTGTGATGGAATCAACCTCCATTGTCACAGGGGTATCATTTGCCGCTGTGAAGCAGCCGACGATCTGAAAGCCCTTTGCGCTGTTCATATCGACCGTGACCTTGTATTTTCCCTTGCCTGTGACCTCAACAGAGCTTTGATTTTTGACACCGTTCTGCGCAGAGGCGTACATCGTGATCGTTGTGGGACCATCCAGACTTGTGACAGTCAGATCATACTGGATGGTGTCAATATTCATCTGCAATAATTCGGCAGAAGCGGGCTGTGATGCGTTTTCGGATTCTGTAAACTGCACGCCTCTGACTGCCGTCCATGAGCCTGCCTGCTTTGCGCTGACAATCGGTGCATACGGGTCGGTCATATCATAGTCGATCTGCGCAGTACCTACCAGCTCAGCGGAAGAATGCGCCTCATACGGGCTGAATACGCCGTTCTGTGATGCACCCTTTTTCGTGCCGCCCTTGTCCTCAATAATGACATTTTCCTCGTCCACTTCGATCTCATCGACACCCATACTGCGGTAACCGCCGGTAATGCCCATGCCGTGCTTGAGCATCAGCGTGTGGTAGAACATATACCATTTGCCCTTGAACTTGTGCATATGCGTGTGGTTGTTGGAGTAATCGAAACCGACCTCGCCGGGCTGACGGAAGCATTCGCCCATCATCTTCCAGCTTGCCGGATTAAGCGGCGTTTTTGTCGTCATATAGACCATGCCGCATCCGCCCGGTGCAGGACAGTCGAAATTCCACTGTTCACTGTGATTGTTCCAGTCGCTGCAATAGGTATACACATAAGTTCCGTTGATATAGTTCAGCTCACTTGCCTCAAAGGAATACGGCGCAGGGATCTGCTTGAACTCGCTGTCAAATGAGATCATATCCTCGCCCAGCCGGACGATCCGCACAGAACCCGGCATATAGTCTGTACCGCCCGACGCCTTGCCTGCGCCGAAGGAAAGCCAGCCGACACCGTTGTCATCAATGACGGCACCGGGATCAAAGGGATTGGGGCAATCGCTCAGACCGGGTGTGTCACCGGTCACAAGGCAATGTCCCAGCGGATCTGTCCAGCCGGTCACAGGATCGGTGGATGTGATGACACCTGTGCCGACGCCGCTGTTTGAGAAATACAGATAGAAGTGCGTTTTGCCGTCCGCCTCCTCGCGGGACACGATGGACGGCGCCCACGATGCCATGATCCACGGAGCGATCTCTCCGACATTGATCTCGCCGTGATAGGTCCAGTTGACCATATCCGCTGTGGAGAACACAAGCAGAGATTTTATCTTTTCATAGGTATTGTCCACATCGGGACCGGCGGCTTCAAACTGCTGATGGTCGTTCGTGCCGTAGACATAGAGCCTGCCGTTGTATTCCACTGCGGTCGGGTCGGCACAGAAGAAATCGGGAGAAATGGGATTGTTGAAGCGCGTGTCCTTGTAGTTTCCGGTGCTGATCTGCTCGGCAGGAATCGTGATACCGTTCTCCAGCGTTTTGACCGCATTTGTCATGCTGATGCTTTCGGCAGATGCGGAGAGCGGTAAGGATGAAAGAAATACCGTGGCTGACATGATCAGTGTTACAGCCTTCGCTGTGGTTTTTTTTATCATAGCGCAACCTCCTTCTCGGGAATTGTGAGAAAACTCCGTCCTGTGCAGTTCGGATAAATTGACAGCAGTATTCTATTGTAGTTCTTCTTATTTATTATTATACAAATTCCTTCGTTTCTTTGCAATACAATATTGTGACAGGTTTAGATATATTTGTGAATGATGATCAGGCGTGCTATGCAAAATTGTCTTGCTTTTCTGTTCACAATATGGTATAATGGTAAAAAGGCAATCAGGAGGTGGATACTGTATGAAGAAACGTCTGACCTTTGGCGTGATCACAGCGGAATGCTATCGGGAGCATACCGCTGAAATGATGAGCGGGATCCTCGCGCAGTGTACACTGGCAGACTGCAATGTGATCGTGCTTTCTGCAAAGAATAATTTTCAGGAGCCGGTGACACCGCATAACTATCATGAAGCAGAGCTGTTCCGGCTTGCACAGGCACCGGAGTTTGACGGCTTTCTCTATGACCGTAATTCGTTTGCGCATCAGGGGATACGCAAGCATATCGACGATCTGCTCAAACGCACCGGCAAGCCGGTCATGCTGCTGGATGCCAGTGAAGTGCCGTATTTTGAGAATACGGTGACCCACGATCCGGAAGCCTTTGAGCTGCTTGTCGAGCATTTGATACAGGTTCACGGCGCTCGGAGGATCTACTGTCTGACCGGACAGAAGGCATTTACACAGTCCGCAGAACGGCTGGAGGCGTACTGCAATGTCATGCAGCGGCACGGCTTATATTATGACGAAAGCTATTATGCCTATGGTGATTTCTGGCGGGATTATCCCGTGGAATATGCGCAGCATATCATCAGCGGAGCGCTCTCCAAGCCGGAGGCAGTTGTGTGTGCCAATGATGTCATGGCAGATGCACTGATCGCAGCACTGACAAAAGCCGGGATTCGTGTGCCGGAGGACATTGCCGTGACAGGCTTTGACGGGAATCTGGAGGATGCGCAGAGCGATGTCGCCCTGACGACCTGCAAAAAAAGCCATGCACAGCTCGGAGCAGATGCCGTCCGGCGGCTTTACAGTATCCTCACGGGACGGAGCTGCCGTAGAGTTCCGGCTGACCGCAGCCGTATACAGATCGGACGGAGCTGCGGCTGTATCCCCGTGCGGCATCGGACTGCAAGCAGCCGCAGAGAACAGCGTCTGCTTACCGACCATAAGGAATGGTTTTACCAGAGCGAGCTGATGTTTGAGATGATGCATACGGAAACGCTCCATGAGATCCTCTCTGTCGTGGCAAACCGTGCCTATCTGATCTGCCATTGGAATCAGCTTCGTATCTTTCTGACGGCAGACTATCTTCGGGCAGCACGGGATGACCGTTCTGTACCTTCCCGCAAGGACTGCTGTGAGGTGCTGTGGTGTGACCGTGCCGGAAGGAGCAGCGGTATCTCCGACCGTGCGGTGAAGCAGTCTGCGATCATTGCTGATCTGACACAGGAAGCGCATCACCCGACTGCATACTATCTCTCGCCGCTGCACATGAACGAACAGCAATTCGGGCTCATGGCGCTGTCCTTCGGAAAGCTGCCTTGCTGTTATCAAGCGGAATACTGCACATTTCTGAACTGTCTTTGCCTTGCACTCGAACATCTGACACTGCCCGGAAAGAGAGATACCGCCCGTGAGAAAAGCATTGAAAATCCACAGCTTTTTGAAGCCCTTGTTCCGCTGCGTGAGGAAATGCAGCAGCACCCCGAAAAAGACTGGAGCATACAGGTGCTTTGCCAGCACACGCACATCAGCAGGAGTTATCTGCAAAGGATGTATAAGACCTATTTCGGCAAAAGCATTTTCGAGGAGCTGATCGACTTTCGGATGCAAAAAGCAAAGGCGCTGCTTCGGGATACAGAGCTGTCCATTTCGGAGGTCGCTGCCGCCTGCGGCTATGGCTCTTATTCCCATTTTGCCAATCAGTTCAAGGCTCAGGAGGGCGTCACGCCGTCAGAATACCGAAAAACAAGCTGCATTTGATTGACGGAAAATGCCTGCTGCTTCTTGTACTAAGACTGCATTCGCATAATTCTCCTGAACCTGCAAACATTATCTACAGCAGTATTCTGCAAATAATTTCGAAATAGGAGAAAAGAGTAATATGAAAGCAACAGGAATCGTCAGGCGAATTGATGATCTTGGCCGCATTGTGATACCAAAAGAAATTCGTCGGACGCTCCGGATCAGGATGGGCGACCCCTCGCTGAAATCATTGACACAGGATATCCGGTTCTGCCTAGGTCTGGAAGCAGCGAAGGAACGGTACATTGGGAAGTGAACATACAAAGAAGCATCCCCCGCTTGTATTCGTTCGATCTGCATAGAATCAAACCTCTGCGCATACACTGCACCAAAACAAACTGCGAGGTGCAATATGAAACAGCTCATCAAGAAATACGCGCTCAAAGCGGCGTTGGTCGCGGGACTGCTCACACTTTCGGCGTATGGACATACAGAGAAGCAGCCGCCCGCGGGCGGCTGCTTTGTTGTTCAGAATTCTGATACCCTTCCGTGATAGAATAGAATTGGCGGGGAAACAACCGTTCCGTACAGATTGACATTCCCCGCCGATTATGCTATACTATAAAAAGAATATATTTCCGCAGGAAATTCCCATCAAATTTGTGCGGATATGATATACGGAGGTCAAACATGGACGATAAAATCACAGTTGTCGGCACGAACATTGCCGAGAAAGCCGCCATGATCTGGAATGTCGCAGATATGCTGCGCGGACCCTTCAAGCCGCATGAATACGGCCTTGTGATCCTGCCGATGACGGTCGTGAAGCGCTTTCACGACTGTCTGCTGCCGACGCATGACAAAGTGCTCGCCGAATACGAGAGCAAGAAAGGTCTTGCGGTCATTGACGGCTTCCTGACACGCGCATCGGGCTACCAGTTCTACAACACGAGCAAATACACCTTCGATCTGCTCTGTGCCGATCCCGACAACATCGAAGCAAATTTCCGCGACTATCTCGCCGGATTCTCCGCGAATGTGCAGGATGTGCTTGCGAAATTCGACTTTGACGCGATCATCCGCCGCATGGTCGAGAGCAATACGCTCTATCTCGTCATCAAGGAATTCAACTCGCAGAAGGGCTATCTCGGTCCGGACAAGATCAGCGCTGTGGACTGCGGCTATATCTTCGAGGATCTGGTCAAGCGGTTCTCGGAATCGTTCGGTGAGGAAGCCGGAGCGCACTTCACCAGCCGTGATGTCATCTACCTCATGACGGATATTCTGCTCTCCGATGCCGACCTCTCAAAGAACGGCAATGTCACGGTCTATGACATGGCAATGGGCACATCGCAGATGCTCTCCTGCATGGAGGAACGAATCCACGATCTCAATTCGGAAATGGACGTCACCTGCTTCGGGCAGGAGTTCAATCCGTCCACATTCGCAATCGCAAAGGCTGACATGATGATCCGCGGCGGCGATCCGAACAATATGCGGTTCGGTGACACGCTCTCCGAAGATCAGTTCTCCGGCTATCAGTTCCAGTACATCATCTCAAATCCGCCGTTCGGCATCGACTGGAAGCGCGAGCAGAAAGCCGTCGAAGCGGAGGCGAAAAAGGGCGAGCTGGGACGCTTTGCGCCCGGTCTGCCGAAGATCTCCGACGGACAGCAGCTCTTTGTGCTGAACGGCGTCTCGAAGCTGGCGGAAGGCGGCAAAATGGCGATCATTCAGAACGGCTCTCCGCTGTTTTCCGGCGACGCGGGCAGCGGTCCGAGCGAGATTCGCCGCTATCTGCTCGAAAACGACTGGCTCGACTGCATCATTCAGCTTTCAACCGATATGTTCATGAACACGGGCATCAGCACCTATATCTGGGTGGTGAGCAAGAACAAGCCCGCCGAGCGCGCCGGAAAGGTGCAGCTCATTGATGCTTCACACTGCCGCGAGCAGCGCCGCAAGTCGATCGGTTTCAAGCGCTATGATATTTCCGATGCCTGCCGCGATCTGATCGTGCGGGCATACGGCGAATTCCGCGATGATGCGGTCTACGGCGACAAGGACGGCATCTATTGCCACAGCAAGATCTTTGCCTGCGAGGAATTCGGCTACCGCAAGATCACGGTCGAGCGCCCGGAGCTGGATGCAGACGGCAAGCCCGTGCTGAAAAAGGGCAAGCCCGTTGCGGATGCTTCGCGCAGAGACACGGAAAATGTGCCGCTGACCGAGGACATTGACACCTATTTTGCGCGGGAAGTGCTGCCCTACGCGCCGGATGCGTGGATAGACACGAAGAAAACAAAAATCGGCTATGAGATCCCGATGACGCGCTATTTCTACGAGTATCAGGCTCCGGAAAAGGTCGAAGATATTATGGCGCGGCTTTCCGGCATTGAGGCGGAGATTCAGGCGAGCCTCAACGCACTGTTCGGAGGTGAAAAGCCGTGAGCAGAAAGATGAAAGACAGCGGCATTGAATGGATCGGGGAGATTCCGGAGAGTTGGAAAACAATTCGCTTCAAATTCCTGCATAATGGAATGAATACCGGTGAAGCAATTGATAAGGAACACTGGACTTCTGATGAAACCGACCTATTGTTTTATACAGCCGGACTAAATCCCATAAGGACAAGTTATAAAGATTTCCCCGAATGGAAATTCACAAAGAAAAATGATTTGTTGTTAGCTAGAAACGGTACACCTTATGTTTATTATCCAGCGGTAAATGCCTGCTATACCGACCATATTATTAGAGCAGATATGAAAGAATCGGTCAATCGTCGTTTTGTTCAATATGGTTTACAGCAGAGCATATCGAGCATTGTTGTTGATTCGGTAAGCATAGCAACATGGTCAGCATCTCTTTGGAATGAGCAAGCTATTCCATACCCTACGCCAGAAGAACAAACCGCAATCTCCGCCTACCTCGACCGCCAATGCGCATTGATTGACAGCGTGACGGAGAAAACGAAAGCCTCGATCGAGGAATACAAAAAGCTGCGGCAAGCGGTCATCACGCAGGCTGTGACAAAGGGCGTGCGCGGCGACCGACCGATGAAAGATTCCGGGATTGAGTGGATTGGGGAGATTCCGGAGGAGTGGGATGTTTACCGAATCGCAAATCTCTATACAGAGCGAAAAGAACAGGGAAACGATGAACTTCCAATTCTCACGGTATCTATCAACACCGGCGTTTCTGACCGCGAACTTGCAGACGATGAAACCGCGAGAGTGTTTGTCCGGAGTGAGGATAAATCGAAGTATATGAAAGTATGCCCCGGCGATCTGACATATAATATGATGCGTGCATGGCAGGGGGCATTCGGTGCTGTTCGTGTTGAAGGCATGGTCAGTCCTGCTTATGTCATCGCAAAGCCGAAACGGGATATTGACAGCAGATATATGGAAGCGCTGCTCAGAACACCTGCGGCAAAGGAAGAAATGAAGCGCTATTCTCACGGCATAACAGATTTCAGACTCCGCTTGTATTGGGAGAAATTCAAGTGTATCAAAATCTGTTTCCCGTCTGTTGAAGAACAGCGCGAAATCGCAGATTACATCGACAAAAAATGCGCCGAAATCGACGCACTCATCACCAAAAAAGAAACCTTCCTCGCCGAGCTGGAAGCCTACAAAAAATCCCTCATCTACGAATATGTCACGGGCAAAAAGGAGGTGCCGCAGCCTTGAACACCACCGAAAAACAGTTTGAATCCGACATTCACGCCGCGATGCTTGCGGGCGGCTACACCGTCAACGGCGACAGCTACGACGCAAAAAACGCGCTGTTCCTTGATACGCTCATCCGCTTTGTGCAGCGCACGCAGCCGAAAGCGTGGCAGCGCTTCGAGACGCAGAGCGGCACGCCGGAGAAATTCGCGCGTGCCTTCCAGACCGCTGTCGATACAGACGGCGTGCTGTCCGTCCTGCGAAACGGCTTCAAGCATCGGGGCGTCCCGTTCCGCGTCTGCTATTTCAAGCCGGAATCGGGGCTCAATCAGACCGCGCTCGACAACTACGCCGCGAATGAGATCACCGTCAACCGGCAGTGGTATTATTCGCCGGACTGCCGCAATTCCGTCGATATGGTCATCGCCGTCAACGGCATTCCGGTCTTTGCCTTCGAGCTGAAAAATCAGTATACCGGGCAGAATATCGAGGACAGCAAGCGTCAATGGATGTACGACCGCGATGCGCGGGAGCTGTGCTTCCGCTTCAACAGCCGCATTCTCGCGTTCTTCTGTGTTGATCTGCTCGAAGCCGCCATGACGACCAAGCTCGACGGCAAGGATACCTATTTCCTGCCGTTCAATCAGGGCAGCAACGGTGCCGGCGAGGATGGCGGCAAGGGCAATCCGCCGAATCCAGACGGCTATCCGACCGCGTATCTCTGGGAAACTGTCTTCCAGAAAGACAGCATGATGGACATTTTGCAGAAGTTCATGAGCCTGAAAATTGACACCGAAAAGAAACTGCTCCCCGACGGCAGGGAGCAGGTCACGAAGAAGAAAAAGCTCCTGTTTCCGCGCTTTCATCAGCTTCATGTTGTCCGCAGCCTGATCGCTGATGTGCGCGAAAACGGCGCGGGACATAACTATCTGATTCAGCACAGCGCAGGCTCCGGCAAATCAAATTCGATCGCGTGGACGGCATACCGGCTCGCGTCGCTGTTCAATGACGAGGACAGGCCGATCTTTTCCAGTGTGATTATCGTCACCGACCGCCGTGTGCTCGATCAGCAATTACAGGAGACGATCTCCGGCTTTGACCACAAGCTCGGCGCGG
>CAMNJD010000431.1 GCA_946540705.1 uncultured Ruminococcus sp.
GTAATATTACCAGAACAGGTTATTCCGTCAATGAGAATACCGTTTACAATCACAAGCGGGTTTTCTTTCTGTTTTGCTTCCAGCCACGGAGTTTGGTAAAAAGCATAACCGCCAATGCTCGCCACGCTGTCCGGAATCGTGATTTCAGTCAGGCCGGAGCAGTGGCTAAACGCATGACTACCGATGTCTGTCACGCCGTCCGGAATTGTAATCTCGGTCAGGCTGATGCAGTCGCAAAACGCATCATCTCCGATGCTTGTCACGCTGTCCGGAATCGTGACCTCGGTCAGCGCGCGGCAGGTGAAAAACGCATAATCGCCGATGCTTGTCACCGGCTTTCCGTCAATCTCTGCGGGAATCGTCAGCTCTGTCAGCGTATCTTCAGTGCTGCCGGTGATTGTGACTGCATTATTTATAATTTCATATTTCATGCCGTTGATGACCAGTTCGGTTCCCTCCGCATGCACCGCATAAGCCGCCGGGAGCGTAACCGCACCGGAGCAGGCGAGCATCCCCGCGCATAGCATCGAACAAAGCCGTTTCATTTTCATGATTATCACCTTTTCATATTAAAATATAAGCCAAAAGCTCATGTTCAAATTATAGCATAAAGCCCGCATCATTTCAATAGAAATCTGTATATTTCTGCTGAATACACAAACAAAATCAAGCAGCTTTGTCCAATTCGCCGAAGCCGTACACGAGAATTTTCTGTGCAGAAACGCACGATTGAACAGTCATTGATACAATAGATAATTGCAAAATAGTCCGGTTTATGCTAAAATAAAAATGGTGTGCGGCGCTCTGTGCCGCGTTACGGGACACCGCAAAATATGACTACGGGTTATTTTTTATGCTTTGAGGGGGCAATCAAATGAACAATCGCAATCTGAAGCGCAGTATTGCTGCGCTCGCGGCAGTGACCCTGCTCGGAACGGCTGTACCGTTCTCCGGCATGCAGGCTTCTGCTGCAACAAAGGACATCTCCGGCTCGATGAAGTGGGGCACCATGCGCATCGGCGGCGGCGGCTTCGTTTCCGGTATCGTCACCGGCAAAAAGGTCATGTACGCCAGAACCGACGTCGGCGGTGCTTACCGCTACAACTACGATACCGAATCATGGGAGCAGCTCCTCGGTTTCATCAACGATGCCGACCGCGGTCTGCTTTCCGTTGACGCAATGGCGGTCGATCCGACCGATGACAACACCGTCTATTTCCTCTGCGGCTGCGCCTATTTCTCTGCCGAGAAAACCGTTATCTTCAAGACAACGGACGGCGGCAAAACATTCAAGGAGATCGACGTCACCAATCTCATCAAGGTCATGGGCAACGGCGACGGCAGACAGTGCGGCGAATCCATTGCAGTCGATCCGGACAACCCCAAGATCATCTATGCCGGCGGCGACGTGACCGCGGACGAGAACTCCAAATCCGCACTCATCAAGTCTACGGACGGCGGCGAGACATGGGCGCCGGTCGAGGGCTACGATGCGCTGGGACTGTTTGACAGCACGACCAAATGGCCGACATGGACGGAAAATATCGCGCGCTCCGTCACGAGCGATGCATACAACAACCAGAACGGCGTTGCCGCAATCGCGATCTCGAACGGCAAGGTCTATGTCGCAACCTCCAAGAAGGGCGTTGCCAATGTGCATGTTGCAGACGTCAAGACGGACAAGTATACCGTGCTTTCCGAGGATCTGCCGACCGACGTCTATCCGTCCCGCATCAATGTCGATCCAAAGGGTGATCTGCTGATTACCTATATTGCAGGACTTGCCTTCGGCGGCACATCCGGCGGTGCATACCGTTATACACCGTCAACCGGCACCGTGACCAGCATCTTCAATTCCGCCTACGGCCTCGGCTCTGTCTGGGCAGACCCGGAGAATCCCGATCACATGATCGCAGGCACCTGCGGCAAATGGGAGGATCAGCTCTGGCAGGAATGGACCGATGAGCACGGCGCAACATGGGGCGACCAGTATTTCCGCTCCTTCGACGGCGGCAAAACATGGGAGAACTTCACGCCCGGCAAGCAGGCGGGCGACTGGGGAAATAAATATCTTGTGGCCAATTATCTCCAGGACGGCGGCTATGACTGGATCCGCGACAAGGCAATCCACTGGTCCGGCACGGTCGTCACAGATCCCCGTGACCACAACAGAATGTGGATCACCTCCGGAAACGGCGTGTTCGTCTGCACCAATGTCTGGAGCACCGACAAGGACAATGCGCCGACCTATACGTTCCATCCCGACGGCATTGAAGAAGTCGTTTCGCTCGATTTCGTTTCTACGCCCGACGGCCTGAACCTTTCGGCCATCGGCGACTATGACGGCTTTGTGCATGAATCGCCGGACAAGATCGGCCTTCAGTATCAGCCGAACATGGGCAGCACCTCCGCCATTGCAGTCTGCCCGCAGAATACCGATGTCTGGGCGCGCATCGCAGAGGGCGACAACGGCTCGGGCTACTACACCACCGACCGCGGCAAGACATGGAATGCCATGACACCGGCGGTCAAGGGCGGCAAGCTCGCGATCGCAGAAACCGCAAAGGGCAAGTACCGCATCTTCAACACCGGCAAGAACGACGGCGGCGTTTCCTATTCCGATGACTGGGGCAAGACCTGGACTGCCTGCGAGGGCATCCCGTCGCAGTACGGCTCCAAGCCGACTATGCTGCTGGTCGAGCCGGATGACCCCAACACGGTCTATGCCTATGCGACATATTTCAATTCTTCCTGGCACTATTCCAAGCCCGAACCGACTGCTGAGGATGCACAGTATAAGTTCTGCGTCAGCACGGACGGCGGCAAGACCTTCAAATCGACAGACGTCTGCATGTATGACCAGTGCGACAGTGCGGGCAGAATCGGCTATCTGGGCAAGGGTGAGCTGATCCTCGGCGGCGGCTGGTACGGCGCATACCGCGCATCCGTCAAGAACGGCGCGGTCACTGTGACCAAGCTCGACAGCGTTTATTACTGCAAGACCCTCGGCTACGGCGCACCGGAAAAGACCGGCGGCATCAACACCGTGTTTATGTACGGCAAGCCGCTTGAAACCGATCCGGAGGGCATCTACCGCTCGACAGACGGCGGTCAGACATGGGTCTGCATCAACACCGATCACCTCTACGGCGGCACCGGCAACGGCAACTACCTCGTCGGCGATATGTCCACCTTCGGCAAGGTTTATATGTCTACGGTCGGCTGCGGCATCGTCTACGGCGAGCTGAGCGACGGCACGGTCACGCCGCCCCCGACTAGCTCCGTGACAACCACAACAACGACCGGCACGCCCGGCGACAATGCCATATGGGGCGATACCGACTGCAACGGCAGTGTTGATGTGCGTGATGCTGTGCTGCTCGCCCGCATTGTGGGTGATGACACGACGCTTAAGAAGGAAGACGTAAAGGACGCCGGCAAGCGAAATGCAGAGGTTACACACGACGGCGTGCTCGACCCGAACGACCTCGGAAAGCTGATGCGCTATCTTGCAACCTATATCACGGAAGCCGATCTGGCCAAAGCATGATAAAAGTGTCTCCGGCGGATTCAAAATGGGGACGCCGCCCCCGAGCCCCTGCTTCAGATGCACCTCCGGCGGGGACGGACGGAGCCCATTATGAATCATCGCACAGTGATTCCTTTTTTGACAGACTGAAGCCCTGCCGCAAAAGGCGATGCTGATATAGAAGTTTTAAGCCATAGTATTTCTGATATGCGGTCAGAAGTACTATGGCGTTTTTTCTATTGACAGTGCAGATAT
>CAMNJD010000432.1 GCA_946540705.1 uncultured Ruminococcus sp.
CATTCGCGCCCCGCGCCCAGTTAAAATAAACATTCGGACATATAATCAAGATCATAAAGCCGAAACCATACTATGATAAATTCTATTATAGCACCAGTATAAAAAACAATGCCCCGAAGCGCTTTTGTGAAACGCTTCGGGGCAAAACTTCTATATCGGCATCCGCATGAAAGCGCCGGATAGTTTTTTTGTCGATTTTCAGCGCTTCGCTATTGCGTTTTCTGACGGAATGTGTTATAATATATGTATCTGCCTGTCTGAAGAACGGCAAAAATGCGAAAGGAAGAATAAACCTATGTTCAATGATCTGATTGATACCATCGGCTATGTCGCAAAATGTGACCCGGCTGTCGGTGAAGCCATGCAGAAGGAGCTTGCCAGACAGCGCCGCAATCTTGAGCTGATCGCCAGCGAGAACATCGTTTCTCCGGCAGTCATGGCTGCAATGGGCAGCGTCCTGACCAACAAGTATGCAGAGGGCTATCCGGGCAAGCGCTACTACGGCGGATGTGAGTGCGTCGATATTGTTGAGGATATCGCGATCGAGCGCGCAAAGGAGCTGTTCGGCGCAAAGTTTGCAAACGTGCAGGCACACTCCGGCGCACAGGCAAATACTGCTGTTTACTTCGCACTGCTTCAGCCCGGCGATACCGTTCTGGGCATGAGCCTTGCACACGGCGGCCACCTGACCCACGGCTCCCCGGTCAACCTCTCGGGCAAGTATTTCAACTTCCTGTCCTACGGTGTCGGCGATGACGGCCGTCTGGATTACGACGCAGTCGAGGCGCTCACAAAGGAGCATCACCCGAAGCTGATCGTTGCAGGTGCTTCCGCTTATCCGCGTGCCATTGACTTTTCACGCCTCGCGGAGATCGCACACAGCAACGGCGCAATGCTGATGGTCGATATGGCGCATATCGCCGGTCTGGTCGCAGCAGGTCTGCATCAGTCCCCGGTCGGCTATGCGGATGTCGTCACGACCACCACGCACAAGACCCTCCGCGGCCCGCGCGGCGGCCTGATTCTGACCAATGACGAGGAGCTCATCAAGAAGATCAACAAGGCGATCTTCCCCGGCATTCAGGGCGGCCCGCTGATGCATGTCATCGCAGGCAAGGCTGTCTGCTTCGGCGAGGCGCTGAAGCCTGAGTTCAAGGCATATGCACAGCAGATCGTTGACAATGCGCAGGCACTTGCAAAGGGACTGCTCGACCGCGGCTTTGACCTCGTGTCCGGCGGCACCGACAATCACCTGATGCTCGTTGACCTCCGCCCGGTTCACATCACCGGCAAGGAGATGGAGCACCGTCTGGATGAGGTCTACATCACCGTCAACAAGAATGCGATCCCGAACGATCCCGAGAAGCCGATGGTCACCAGCGGTATCCGCGTCGGCACACCGGCCGTCACCACCCGCGGCCTCAAGACCGAGGACATGGAGAAGATCGCAGAGTATATGTATCTGACTGCGACGCAGTTCGACACCAAGGCGGACGAGATCCGCGAGGGTGTCAGCGCGCTCTGCGCAAAATATCCGCTCTACGAATAACAGCAGCTTTCGTTTTCCTACAATTTCACGGAAAAAATCAGGCAGGACAGCAAATTTCATGCTGTCCTGCTTTGGCGCGTATGACCATTTTCAGAAAGAGGTTTGACAAATCATGGATTTTGATGTGATGCAGATTTTACTGGACTGCGGCATCATTCTCTTTGCGACCAAGGCGGTCGGTATGCTGACCAGAAAGCTCGGCCTGCCGCAGGTCGTCGGCATGATCATCGCCGGTCTGCTGATCGGCCCGGCACTGTTTGTACACACCGGCTTTTCCGGCCTGATTCACCCGACTGAGGCGGAAATGAACGTCCTCAAGAGCTTTTCGCAGATCGGCGTGGTGTTCATTCTGTTTTCGAGCGGACTGGAAACGGATTTCCGCGAAATGAAGCGGAGCGGCGTAGCGGCGTCCTGCATCGCGCTTGCGGGCGTGATCGTCCCGATCGCGCTGGGGACACTGGTGTCGCTGCTGTTCATGGGCGGGCTCTCGGAGATTCACAATCACGAAAAGCTCATGAATGCGCTGTTTGTCGGATGTATTCTCTCCGCGACAAGTGTCGGCATCACCGTTGAAACGCTGCGAGAGCTCGGCAAGCTGAAAACGAAGATCGGCACGACAGTCCTCAGCGCCGCGATCATCGACGACGTCCTCGGCATTATCGCGCTCAGCCTCATCACCGGTCTGGGCGGCGACGGCAGCGTCGGGGAAACACTGCTGCATGTGGCAGGCTTCTTCGCATTCACCGTCGGCATCGGCTGGCTGATGCGCAAAGGCTTCGGCCTGCTCGTAAAGATCTACCCGCACAAGCGCCGCACCAGTATCTTTGCGTTTGCGGCGTGCTTCTTCTTTGCCTATGCAGCAGAGGAATTCTTCGGCATTGCGGCGATTACCGGCGCATACATGGCGGGTCTGATGCTCTCGGGGCTCGGCGACAGCAATTTCGTAGACCGCAAGGTCATTGTTTCGGGCTACATGTTCTTCACGCCGATGTTCTTCGCCTATATCGGCATCAGCGCGGATTTCAGCGGCTTCCGGCCGTCGAGCATGTGGTTCGTGCTGGCGTTTGTCGCGGCGGGCATCATCGGAAAGATTGTCGGCTGCGGCACCGTCGCACGCTGCTTCAAATATGACAAAAAGGAATCACTGGCGGCGGGCTTCGGCATGATCGCACGCGGCGAGGTCGCGCTTGCGGTCTATGCGACCGGTTCCGCGCTGATCGCGAAGAACGGGGGCATCGACCCGCTTGTCGCAACGATTTTCCTCATCATTTCAAGCTCGATCCTCTGCCCGATCCTGCTGAAGCTGGTGTTCCGCGACCATCATGCGGCAGAGCTTGCTGCGGGGAATCCGCATGCTGTCACGATCGCGTCTGAGGCAATCGAGAATGTGCATCATGACCTCGATGCGGAGCCGGATGAGCCGGACGAGCTGCATCACAATGATGAAAATGCAAAAAGGAGCTGAACCGGCATGGAAATGTACGATCTGTACGATGCTGACCGCGTACCGCTGCACAAAACGGCGGCTCGCGGCACGCGCATCCCGGCGAACTGCTATCACATCGGCATTCATATCTGTATCTTCAGCACGCACGGCGAACTGCTGATCCAGAAGCGGCAGGGAAATAAGGCAAACTGGCCGGATCTCTGGGATCTTTCGGCCGGCGGGATGGTTTCCGCAGGCGAGCGCAGCGGCGAGGGCGCCGAGCGGGAGCTGCATGAGGAGTTGGGGCTTGACCTGCCGCTCCGCGAAATGCGGCCGTACCTGACGGTTCACCATGCAACAGGGTTTGACGATATCTATGTACTGACGCATGATGTCGCGGTCAGTGAGCTGACGCTCCAGCCCGAGGAGGTGCAGGAGGCGAGGTGGGCGGCGCTGTCCGAGGTCGAGGCACTGCTTGACGCGGGCGCATTTGTGCCGTACCGCAAGGAATTTATCCGGCTGCTGTTTGCGCTCCGCAGCGGGCGCGGCACATGCAGAAAGGAAAACTGATATGCAGGAAATGAAGCTGATACTGGCCTCCGGCTCTCCGCGCAGACGGGAACTGCTCGAAAAGCTGCAAATTCCTTTTGAAGTCATTGTCTCCGAATGTGACGAAACGCTGGACGCGGATATTCCCGCAGAGCAGGCCGCAGAGGTACTGGCGGTGCGGAAGGCAGCGGCTGTTGCAGCGGAGCATCCCGAGGCCGCAGTGATCGGTGCCGACACGACCGTGATCCTCGGGGATGAGATTCTCGGCAAGCCGAAGGATGCGGCGGACTGCAAGCGCATGCTGTATATGCTCTCCGGCACTGTCCACCGGGTCATTACCGGCACGGCGGTGTTCTGGGCGGGACATTCGTTCAGCTTTTCAGAGGAAACACTCGTGCAGTTTTATCCGCTGACGGAGGCGGATATCAGCCGGTATGCCGCAAGCGGTGAGCCCTATGACAAGGCCGGCGCTTACGGCATTCAGGGGCTCGGCGCACTGCTCGTCCGCGGCATTCAGGGAGACTATTATAATGTAGTCGGCCTGCCGGTCGCAAGGCTCAGCCGCGAGCTGCACCGCCTCGGAATTCTGAAAGGGTAGGGAAGTACTGATTAAATCCCGCCTGACGGCTTGGCACGCAATCTACTTGCATATTTTCCGTCATCTTGCACGAAAACTCCTTGCTGG
>CAMNJD010000433.1 GCA_946540705.1 uncultured Ruminococcus sp.
AGCGAAAATAAACGATAGGACACCGGATAAAGAGAAGATGACAAAAACAATTAGAATTCCTGATACCAATTCAACAGAGCAAGCCGCGGTTTGCCATGCCGGCAAATTCCGATTTATGTTAGTAACAATTATAGCACATCATCTCTGTACTGTCAATAGAAAAAACGCCATAGTACTTCTGACCGCATATCAGAAATACTATGGCTTAAAACTTCTATATCAGCATCGCCCTTTCAGGCTGCCGGTCTGTTTTATGAGGAAGCGCTGATCTAAGTGCCTCCGCGCTGCGCTGTGTCGAGTTTGCTGCGCAAATATCGAGCCCCGAACCACTGCTTTCAGTTGCAGCAGAAAGCACGTACCTTCTGTCATTTCATAAAAATGGGATGCCAAATGGGCAGTGTCCCTTCGGCGGGTTTGGGCGGAGCACATGATCCATCATCGCGCATCGCTGCATGTTCCCGGAAAAACCTACTCCACGGCATCCGGCAGCGGGGCATCCTCGGCCTGCTCGGCATGCTCCCCCGGCTCTGCGACCGATACATCAAACAGGTCCGGCTGATCGGTGCTGTTCGGGAGCGGCGGCAGGTCATCAAGCGAGCCAAGTCCGAAGCAGCGCAGAAAATGCGCCGTCGTGCGGTATGTGACCGGCCGCCCGGGGACATCAATGCGCCCGGCCTCCTCCAGCAGTCCGCGATCGACCAGCGTGTTGACGACCGAGCTGCTGTCCACGCCGCGCACACGCTCCACAAAGCCTTTCGTCACCGGCTGATTGTACGCGATGATCGTCAGCGTTTCCATGGCCGCATTCGAGAGCGGCGTATTCCGCTTGACCTCAAGCGCCGCCTTGATCTGCGGGGCAAATTCTGCGCGGGTCGAGAGCTGAAGCGTGCTGCCGAGCGTCAGCACCTGCAAGGCACTGCCGGTTTCCGAATAGAACTGATCGAGCTGTGCCGCGAGCGGGGCGACCGCCTCCGGCTCAATGCCGAGTGCCTCCGCAAGCCGCTCCGATTCCGTCGGCTCCCCTGCCGCAAACAGCACGGCCTCCAGCGCCGCACAGAGTGATTCTAAATTCATCGTATCATCCTTTGTGTTGTTTGAGTGCCGCCTCAACCGCCTCGCAGACATGCTCCATATGCAGCCCGCGTGAGCCCTTGACAAGTATGCAGAGCGGCGCATCTCCGTACTTTTTGAGTGCCTCCAGCATTGCGGGGATCAGATCCGCCTGATCGGCGAAGGCTGTCTGTGCATTGCCAAATCCCGCTGCAAAATCGCGGTAGTTATCCCCGCAGAAAAACGCTTCATCGGTCATCCCGCGGCACTGTTCACCGAGCCTTCTGTGCCGGTCTGCCGCATATTCACCCAGCTCGTTCATGTTTCCGAGCGCCGCGATCTTTACCGCATCGCCCGCGATCGTCTGCATCGCAGTCAGTGCAGCGGTCATCGCCTCCGGGTTCGCATTATAATAGTCGCGGATCACCACAGCATTGCCGATCTGCACGCGCTCGGAGCGCATCGCGCCGGGTACAAAGCTGCTGAGCGCCGCAGCACATTCCGCGAGCGGCATACCAAGATGCAGTCCCGCATGCACCGCAAGCAGCGCGTCCGTGACATTGTGCAGACCGGTCATGTGCAGCACGGCCTCCGCGGTGCTGCCGTCCTGTTTGTAATGCAGCGTAAACCGCGTAGATTCGGCAGTTTCAGTGATATTGTCCGCTGTGAGCTCCGCCGCATCATCGCCGCTGCGGGAGCTGTAGCAGACCTGCACCTTCTGTGCCAGCGCATCGCGGTTTTCACGCAGATATCTGTCCTCGGCCGGTGCAAGCAGCGTGCCGCGGATGCCGCGGTCTGCCATGCTGCCGATCATCTCGGTCTTAGCGCGGAAAATGTTTTCCTGTGAGCCGAGATTGCCGATATGTGCGGTGCCGATGTTCGTGATGATTGCGGTATCCGGCTCCGCAATATCAGACAAAAATCTGATCTCGCCCGCGTGATTCATGCCCATTTCAATGACAGCGGCTTCCGTATCCGCCGGCATGTGCAGGATCGTATACGGCACGCCGACATGGTTGTTGTGATTACCGGAAGTCGCGTAGGTGCGGAATTTTGCAGCAAGCACATGCGCGGTCATGTCCTTGACGGTCGTCTTGCCGCTGCTGCCGGTGACGCCGATGACGCGCAGTCCCTTCTCCTTCAGCGCACGGATATAAGGCCTCGCAACATCAGCATAGGCACAGCGCGCATCCGGCGCGATGACATACGGCACGCCGGGGTCTTCCTGCGGCTCCTCCGTGAGCACGCAGAACACCGCGCCCTTTTCGGCGGCCTGCTTTGCATACGCATTGCCGTTGAATTTTTCGCCGGTGAGTGCGATAAAGCAGTTCCCCGGGACGATCGTGCGGGTGTCGGTGCTGAATCCGCGAACCGTCAGTGCCGGATCCCCGCCGCCGCGGATCTCCGAGTGCAGATTTGCGGCGATCTCGCCTGCGGTCATCTGCACCTGCATCTCCTCGTGGAGCAATGCCATATTCAGCCCTCCTGTGCAAGTTCCATGACGCGGTCGATCAGCTCAGGGAAGCTGACGCCGTCCGCCGCCCACATCTTCGGATACATCGAAATCGACGTAAAACCGGGCAAAGTGTTGATCTCATTGAACACGATCTCATTGGTATCGCGTGTGACAAAGAAGTCCACGCGGGACAGTCCCGCGCAGCCGAGTGCGCCAAAGATCTTCACCGCCCATTTCCGGACAGCCGTCATGGTGTCCGCGTCGATGCGCGCCGGGATGTAGGGCGTCGAGGTTGCTGTGATATACTTGGTATCGTAGTCGTAGAATTCCGCACCTGCGTCGATTTCGCCGGCCGTTGCCGCTTTGGCATCCTCATTGCCCAGCACCGCGACCTCGACCTCCATGCCGTTGATGAACTCCTCCGCGAGCACCTTCCGGTCATATTTGAACGCAGTCTCAAGCGCGGGCATCAGCTCCGCCTCGGTCTTGACCTTTGAGACTCCGACTGACGAGCCGGTGCTGCACGGCTTGATGAAGATCGGATAGTCGATCTTTTCCGTGATTCTTCTGCACATTTTCTGCGGGTCGGCCTGAAATGCCGAGCGGCGCAGCGTGAGCCATTCTGCCTGCCGCACGCCGGTCGTTGCGGCGATCAGCTTTGTGACCGATTTATCCATAGATGCAGCAGAGGCGCAGACGCCGCAGCCGACATACGGGATGCCGGAAAGCTCGAACAACCCCTGCACGGTGCCGTCCTCGCCGTTTTCGCCGTGCAGCACGGGGAAAATGACATCAACCGGGACGATCTCCGCGCCGTTCCCGCGCAGGATGCAAAGACCCGCACCGCGCTCCGGCGAGAGAAATGCCGGACAGTTGTTCGGGTTCTCCTCCCAGTGATCCACGGCGATCTCTGCGTAGTCATCGCCGCCGTAGAGCAGCCATTTGCCCGCTCTGGTGATGCCGACAGGGAGGATTCTGCGGTTTTCCTTGTTCATATTGCGAAGAATCGCCTCCGCAGAGACAAGGGAAACGGCGTGTTCCGGAGAAACGCCGCCAAATAAAACAAGAATTGTCTGCATGAAAAAGCTTACCTCTTTTCAAAGATGTATCGCAGGCAGCGGTATCACTGCGCGATGATTTGAGATCGGGCGCTGCTCATTCCTCGAACAGCGCATCGCCCTCCGCCCACTTTTCCGGCTCATTGACCCAGACGGGAAATTTGCCGGCTGCGAGGGCAGTCTGGCCGTTGAGCAGACCGGTGTGGAAGGTCAGGTGCCGGAACTGCCGCAGCACCAGCTCCATGCGCGTGTAGCAGCACTGCTCCGGCTTTTCATAAAGCATCTCATCGGTCAGGCCGTCGAGATACGCGAGCGTTTTCTGCTCAATGCGGTCAAGATATGCAAGGAGCTGTTCATCAGTCAGCACAGTCTCACCCTTGTGATACGGGTTATCCATGCCGTCCTCATGAAATTCCGGCTCCTCATAGATAAACGGGTTGAAGAACCATTTGTCGGCCGAGTGCAGGGTGTGGTACGCCCAGCGCCAGCACGGCGCACCGACACACAGCGCCTCTCTGTCATAGGTACGGAGCGCGATGCGCAGATTCATGAAGTTCGGGATCACCGTGCGGCGGATGATCTGACAAAGCGTGTTCATACGCAGCGCTCCTTTCGGTTATGCGAAGAATTCGCCGCCGATCATGACGCGGCTGATCTCCAGATCCTTGTCAAGCAGGATCAGATCAGCGTCCGCGCCGACCGCGATGCGGCCCTTTTCCGGCGCACCGATCATGTCCGCCGGGGTCTGCGACGCCATCTTCACGGCATCGGCAAACGGCACGCCGAAGCTGTGCGCCTGCTTCACGCAGCGCCAGAGGGTCGAGGTCGAGCCTGCGATCGCGCCGTCTGCGGTTCTTGCGACGCCGTCCCTGACGGTGATATCCTGCCCGCCGAACTCATAGGTGCCGTCGCCCAGACCGGTCGCACGCATCGAATCACTGATGATGACCATGCGGTCGGGGCCGAACATCTTATAGAGCATCAGCACGACAGACGGGTGCAGGTGCAGGCCGTCCGTGATCGCCTGTACATAGATATTCTTCGTGACGGCCGCGCCGATCGGGCCGGGGTTTCTGTGGTGGATGCCGGGCATTGCATTGAAGGTGTGAGTCAGGCAGTTCGCGCCCGCCTCGATCGCCCTGATGCAGGTATCATAATCCGCGTCGGTATGACCGATGCAGACCAGTGCGCCGCATTCCCTGATGAATTCCATTGAGCCTTCCAGCTCCGGTGCGATCGTCACGACGCGCATGCCGGGCAGCCTGCGGAACTCGTCAAGGTCGGGATTGCGGATGAATTTGCCGTTCTGCGCACCCTTGCGCTTTTCGTTGATGTACGGGCCTTCCATGTGGAAGCCGAGGATGTTGGTGCCGGGGACATCGGTCTTGCCCTCGGTGACGGCCTTGATCGCCTCAAAGCTCTGGGTCATGGTTGTCGGCAGCCATGAGGTCGTGCCGTTTTTGCCGAGAAATTCGCACATTTCCGCGAATTCGCCGTCCATGGTGTCCTTGCCGACGCAGCCGTGCGCGTGCATATCGACGAGGCCGGGGATGACCGACAGACCGGTGCAGTCCTCACCGGACGCCGCCGCGGATGCCGGAGCAATCGCGGTGATTTTGCCGCTTTCAACGGTGATATCGGTCGGCCTGCCCTCAAAGAGAACATTTTTCAGAATCATGTGATACCGCCTTTCTGAATTGGATATTGGTGCAATGTATGTCATACGGAGTCCTCTCCGTACACTGCCTTGAGGCATCACCGCACAAAGCCCGCCTGACGGCTTGGCGGCGCATCTTCTTGCGTCTTTTCCGCCATCTTGCACAGAAATTTCTTGTCGGGCGTCAGCCCGACTGCGTCATTTCTATACAATCTGACGAAAATCTGACTGCGAATCTGTACCACCAGCTCTGCGCGGTCTTGCCTTAATTGGTCGCCGGCAGCGAAGCCGCTGCAACTGCCTGACCGACTCTGCGGTCCATTTCGTCCGGCAGGATGAACTGAATCTTCGCTGCAAGCTCCGGGAACTCCGCGTTCAGCACTTCCTTAGCCTTTTCGATGATCAGATCGCCGCCGAGGCCGGAGGTCACTCTGCCGGAGATCTGGAGATACTGAATATCATAGAAATCCGCGTAATTCGCGATCGCATAGCCGAAATACGTACCGATCGTGCGGAAGATATCCTTTGCGCCCTCATCGCCTGTTTCGAGAATCGCCTGCACGGCCTTCAGCTTTTCCGCGAGGGTCAGGTTCTCATCGAGCGTAATGCCGGCCTTCGGTGCAAGGCGGATGACCGCATCCTGCGAGAAATACTTGACGCCGCAGCCGTAGTCGCCCGACCACTCATCGACCGGCGAATCGGGGTTGTAGTCCACCGGCACGAACGCCAGCTCATTGTGCCAGCCGGTGACATGACCGTCTGCGTCGATATAGCCGCCCGCCTGCGAGGTTCCCATGGCAATGCCCAGCACGCCGTTGACATCCATCGCCATAGATGCTGCAAGTGCCGCGACATCGCCGTCATTCGCAACAGCATACGGCACGCCCAGCTCATTCAGCACATCGACATAGACATTCTTGCAGGCTTCGCCCTGTGTGTCCTTCGGGACCTTCAGGAACAGATGCGAGACCATTGCGCGGTTTGCAACCAGAACGCCCGCCGTCGAAACACCGACCGCATCAAATGACGGCATATGCTCCGCCGCCCTGAGGATCGCATTTTTGATATGCTCATGGTGATAGGAAATATCCTCCGCGAGCTTCGGGAGCCAGACGATCTCCTCTGCCCAGACCGTCTCGCCGTTGACGACAGCCGCG
>CAMNJD010000434.1 GCA_946540705.1 uncultured Ruminococcus sp.
TTATAATGGGATTCCAAAGGGACAATGTCCCTTTGGCGGGTTTGGGCGGAGCCCAATATCAATCATCGCGCAGCGATACCTTTATCGACAAGCTGACAGCGCGAAGCAACTCTGCTTCGCGCTGTTCCGCTGATTGAACGGCGTCCCCGTTCCAATCCACCGGAGGCACAGTATTATTTACACCGCCAGATGTGGCAGCTCATCGGTTCGAGGAGGCTGCCGCCGCCGAAATCGTGCGTGCCGCCGGTGACGAAATCATCCGCGAGCCCGTAGCCGGCATTGAAATGCGCGGTATAGGGCTGATCGGAGGCATTGATCGCGACAAACACGCGCTCGCCGTCATAATCACGCTGCAAGATGCACTGCTGATTGGTCAGCACCGGCACAGAGAGGTCGCCGTAGCAGAGTGCCTTGCAGCTTTTGTGTGCATCGGCAAGCCGGCGGATCAGCGCAGTGAGCTCGTTGGATTCGGGTTTGTCGAAGCACGGCCGCAGTGCGGGATCGCCGTCCTTTTTGTCGCCGCGCACGCCCCATTCGCTGCCGTAGTAGATACACGGGATCCCCGGCATACCGAACAGCAGTGTATAGACGAGCGGCAGGTGCGCGGGATTCGAGAGAATGCTCGCGATGCGCGTCACATCGTGATTGTCGGCGAAATTGAGCAGATGCATCCCGCGGTACATGCACCAGTTTTCCGGCCCGAAGCGGTTTTTGAGCGAGTGGCAGATCTCAAACAGATTCATGGAATTGAAGCTGGAATAGAGCCCCTTATAGCACTCATAATTCGTTGCGGAATGGAGCATTTCCGGATTGACCCAGCGGGAGTAGTCTCCGTGCAGCAGCTCACCGATCAGGAGCAGGTCGGGACGCAGCTCATCGGTAAAGCGGCGGAGTGTTTTCAGGAAATCAAAGTCGAGCGAATAAGCGACATCAAGCCGGATGCCGTCAATGCCGAAGAATTCGACCCAGTAACGTACCGCATCGAGAATATGCGAAACAACATCCGGATTGCGCAGATTCAGCTTGACGAGCTCGAAATGCCCCTCCCAGCCCTCATACCAGAAGCCGTCATTATAGCAGCTATTGCCGTCGAAATTGGTGTAGAACCAGTCCTTATAGGGGGAATCCCACTTTTTCTCGCAGACATCGCGGAACTGCGGGAAGCCGCGGCCGACATGATTGAACACACCGTCGAGCACGACGCGGATGCCCTTTGCATGCAGTGCATCGACAACCTGTTTGAAATCGTCGTTCGTGCCGAGGCGCGTGTCGATCTTCTTGTAATCGCGGGTGTCGTAGCCGTGCGAATCGGACTCAAACACCGGTGAGAAATAGACCGCATTGCAGCCGGTTTCCGCGATGTGACCGACCCAGTCGAGCATCTTCAGGATGCGGTGTGCCGCAATGCCGTCATTGCCAAAGGGGGCGCCGCAGAGCCCCAGCGGGTAGATCTGGTAAAATACGGCCTCGGAGCCCCAGTTATGATTCTGTTCCATGATTCGTTCCTTTCTGTTGGTTCGGTTGGCGGAGGAATCCGCTTGTGATTGCCTGTGTCGGGCAGGCGGCTTTACATTTGCCGCAGCGGATGCACTCGGTGCCGTTGATATGTTTTGTGACATCGACTGCCATCGGGCAGACCTGTTCGCATTTGCCGCAGCCGATGCAGGCCTGTTCTGAGACATGCATCTGATACAGCGCAAAGCGGTTGAACAGCGCATAGAATGCGCCGAGCGGACAGAGATACCGGCAGAAGCACCGGCTGATGAACACAGCGCCGGTCATGACGGCGGCCAGAATGCCGAGCTTCCACGAAAACAGTGTATCTGCAAGATTTTTGAGCTGCTCATTTCTGAGGATCAGCGGGATGCCGCCCTCCAGTGTGCCGGCAGGGCAGACATATTTGCAGAACCACGGGTCGCCGATGCCGAACCTGTTGACCGCGAGCACCGGCAGCAGCAGCACCAGGAGCACCAGCACCGCGTATTTGAGATACCGCAGGAGCCGGTCTGCGGCCTTCGGCATGCTGAGCTTTGGCAGGGGAATCCTGTACAGCAGATCCTGAATCAGCCCGAACGGACACAGGAATCCGCAGAGGAGCCGCCCGAGCACCGTACCGAACAGCATCAGCGTCCCCAGCACGTAAAATGAGAATTTGTGCTTCCCGCCGCCGGCGACGGCCTGCATGGAGCCGATCGGGCACGAGCCGAGCGCCCCGGGGCAGGAGTAGCAGTTCAGCACCGGCACGCACACTGCCTTGCTCTTTCCGGTATAGATCTTTCCGCGTAGGAAGCCCGCGGCATAGCCGTTCATGACGGCTGCTGCCATGATTTGGACGGTCAGCCGGATGCGCCCGTGTCTGCGCTCCCGCGGTGTTTTCGTCACCCGATCCCGATGCATTCGAGGCATATTCTCACCGCCTTGTTCAGCACTTCCTGCACCTCGCCGCGCACGGTTCCGGCCAGAAGAAAGCAGACCCCGGTCAGGAGGCAGCAGATGCGGAGTGCAGGCACCGTTCTTTTTCTGCGTATCATCGGTTCCCTCCTGTTTCAGAGCAGCGGCGCGACAATGCGCAGCAGTCCGCCCATGACCTTGTACCGCAGCTTTTCATTCCGGATCGTGATCGGCGTGACCCTGCGGCAGAGCCGGAGCGTCCGCTTGAAGTCGCGCTCAATATCGGAGATGCAGTCTGTGCGGTACATATAGGTTGCGCACTCAAAGTGGTGATACAGGCTGCGGTAGTCCAGGTTGATCGAGCCGACAACGGCCTTGCAGTTGTCGCTGACAAAAACCTTTGCATGTACAAAGCCCGGCTTGTACTCGTAGATCTTCACACCCGCATCAATGAGCGCGGGGTAGAAGGTTTTTGCGATCGCATAGGCATACGGCTTGTCCGGGATGCCCGGG
>CAMNJD010000435.1 GCA_946540705.1 uncultured Ruminococcus sp.
TATCATAATAAAGGAGAGATCTCAATGACCGCCAAAGAATACAAAGACCTATCTGTGAAGGAGTTTACCAAAGCCGCCGAGGTCTACGAAGACAAAGGCTTGCAAATCAAAAAAACATACAGCTTGTGCAGGGAGATGTCGGGCATCTGCAATTTCCCGATTGCAGCTTCGATATTGTACTCAGCATGAATAGATTTCATGCATTCCCTGATAAACGCAGCGCATTCCGTGAAACCTATCGGGTATTAAAGCACCGCGGTAAATTCATGGGCTGCTGCTACATTTGCGGCGAATCAAGCGTTACAGATACATTGGTATCAAAAGTGCTTGTCCGCAGAGAGTGGTTCACACCGCCGTTTGATACGGCTGCAAAGCTTCGCCGCAGATTAGAAAAGGTCTATGACCTGATCGAATTTCATGTGGAAGGCTCGATGGTATATTTCTGTGCGGTAAAACGATGAGAGGAAACGCATTTCATTACGGTGCAGCTAAAACAAAGAATTGTATAACAGTGAAGCCCTGAGATCTGCATACGATGCATTTCTCAGGGCTTTCAACACGCCTTAATTCTTATCCGTCAGCTTATACAGTAAGCGCCAACCACTCAAAGCATAACTCATAAAAAACGAGCCGAGGAACATCCTCGGCTCGAAGAGTATCAGTGTAACGCGAACTGTACGCAGCTGTATGATACAATGTAACGCCTACTGTACCTCACTGTATGGTTGCCTGCAATATGCCGGCAGAGAGAAGCTCCGCGGCATGACGGATTTGATCTGATCTTCTGTCGGATCGGTACCCATCTCTGGCAGCACGGTCAGAAGATAGAGCAAATAACCGTACACATAGAATACCGTATTTCGATTCAGACAGAAAATGTCATAAAAATGAGAGCATTTGTGATTGCGATAGAAAACAGAACCGTATATAATAGAATCGGGAGTGGTATCACGCTCCCGAATGATAATAAAGGGAAGAACAGGGGGATCAATATGATTCAAAGAACAAGGAGAATGGCAGCATTCACAGCGGCGGTTCTGATCTGCGCATCTGCCGCAGCACCGATGCCCGCTTCGGCAGCATACGGTGCCGGCGGCAACGGCACGGCGATCATGGAGTATCTCGACCGCGGCATCTATGCCGTGAAATCAGGAAACGGCATGTTTGTGAGCTGGCGCTGGAATGCAAACGATGCGGACAATGCGGAATTTTTGCTCTACCGCGACGGAAATCTGATCTACACAAGCAAAACGGGCTCCGGCGCGACAAGCTATCAGGACAACGGCGGCAATACAAACTCGAAATACCGCGTTGATACCGTCGTAAACGGTGCGGTTGTCAGCTCGGAGGAGTGCAGATTCAATTCCGGCGCAAATTATTTTGACATTCCGCTCAATTATCCCGGCGGACGCTATACGCCGAATGACTGCTGCCTGGGCGATGTAGACGGCGACGGACAGTATGAAATCTTTCTGAAATGGGACGGCGCTTCCGCAGATAATTCACAGTCCGGCCAGACGGACAATGTTCTGATTGACTGTCTGACGCTGGAGGGCAAAACGCTCTGGCGCATTGATCTGGGCGTAAACATTCGTGCAGGTCAGCATTACACGCAGATGTGCGTCGCGGATTTTGACTGTGACGGCAAGGCAGAGCTCATCACCAAGACCGCGGACGGCACCAAAGACGGAAAAGGCAGGGTCATCGGCGATGGCTCAAAGAATTACCGCAACCCCGGCGGCTATATTCTCTCCGGCTCCGAATTCATGACGCTTTTTGACGGCCAGACAGGCGAGGCGCTCGACACAATCGACTTTCCCGTTCCGCGCGGAGTCGTTACAAAGGAGACATGGGGTGACAATTACGGCAACCGTGTTGACCGATTCAACAGCGGCATTGCCTATCTGGACGGCGTGCATCCGTCTGCAATTTACAACCGCGGATATTACACGAGAATGACGATCTCCGCACTCGATGTCGTAAACAAAAAGCTGAATGTACGCTGGATCTTCGATACCAACAAAGACTACAAGAATTATGCCGGAAACGGCAACCACAACCTCATGGTCGGCGATGTGGACAACGACGGCAGGCAGGAAATCAGCATGGGCGACTGCATCATTGATGACAACGGCAAGGGGCTCTGGTGTTCCGGAAAGGGTCACGGCGATGCGCAGCATCTGGGAGATCTTGTTCCGGAGTGGCCGGGTCTTGAGCTTTGGCAGTGCCACGAGCACGGTCCGACATACGGTGTCACGCTCTTTGACGCGGCAAACGGCAGCGTGATCTTCCACAAGGACGGCGACAAGGACACCGGCCGATGCTGCGCAGATAATGTCTGGGCAGGCAATCCCGGCGGCGAATTCTGGGGCGCAAGACCCGCAAATACTGTCATGAACAGCAGGGGCGAAAAGATCTCAGGCAAGAGTCTTTCGATGAATTTCCTGATCTACTGGGACGGCGACCTTGAGCGCGAGATGCTTTCCGGCACCGGCATTACGAAGATGAAGGATGCCAACACGATCCAGCAGATTTTTACTGCAAACGGATGCGAATCCAATAACAGTACCAAGGCGGTTCCCTGCATGACTGCCGACCTGTTCGGCGACTGGCGGGAGGAACTGATGATGCGCACGAGCGACAACCGGAAGCTGCGCATATGGTGCAGCACAGCGCCGACTGATATTCGCCTGACAACGCTGATGCACGATATGCAGTACCGCGCACAGAACTGCTGCCAGCAATCCGCCTACAATCAGCCGCCGCATACGAGTTTTTATCTCGGTTCTGACGCTCCCCTGCCCGCTCGGCCGAAGGTCGTCATCAACGGCGAAGCGCCTGCACCGCCGGAACCGATCAAGTATACAGACGGAAGGTACATCACGGGTCTGACAGTCGGCGATACCGCAAATGCCGCAAACTGGTCTGTTGTGACGGAACCGAAACAGGCAGGCAGTGAGGTCTTCGGCGACAGAGCGTTCAGGTTCACAAGTGTTCCGAAGGCACTGGACGGCGCAGAGTGGATTCAGACCGCCTGCGATTCCAAGAAATTTGCAGGTGAGGAAGCTGCTTTCAGGGCGGGGGCGGATATTTCCGCATTTATTGCACTGGATACCAGAATCACTGTTCCCGCATGGCTCGGTACATGGGAGAAAACAGCAGACACCCTCACGGATGACGGCAATCCACAGGTGACCTATCAGCTCTACAGGAAAGACTATTCTGCCGGAGAAACTGTCACACTCGGCGAGGTCAATCAGTCAAGCTGCGTCAACTATGCTGTTGCTGTTACTGCGCAGCAATCTGTTCCTGTGGCCGGTGATATCAACGCAGACGGCGTGTGCGATAAAACAGACCTCGTCATGATGCGGGATTACCTGCTGACGGTCGGCACACTCACACCGGAGCAGGGCGCAATCGCCGATCTGAACAAAGACGGAAAAATCAGCGGCGTTGATCTCACGCTCTTGAAACAGATTTTATTCATATAAACGCGAGCGGGGACAATGATGCATTGTCCCCGTTTCAGTCTGTAGAAAAAGGTATCGCTGCGCGATGATTGATATTGGGCTCCGCCCAAACCCGCCAAAGGGACATTGTCCCTTTGGAATCCCATTATAAACA
>CAMNJD010000436.1 GCA_946540705.1 uncultured Ruminococcus sp.
GTATCAGTTCATGCTTCGCCGAGTGTTTTCAACAAAGCCGTCACATCGAGAATCGTCACCAGTCCGTCATCATCATAATCAGGCTCAGCAATCAGAATCTTGTATATTTCTTCCTCAGTCAGTGTTGTATCCTCTGATACAAACCGTGCCAGTAATACAGCATCTGCTGCGGTGATTTCTTTATCGCCGTTGTAATCGCCTTTCAGCGGCTTTCCGGTTTCAGCAAATTCTGAAAAATCAATATCCGGGCTGCCTTCGCCCTCCTCCAGCGACAATTCCGGTTTCCACTCTGTTCCGCTGCTGAGAACGATTCCGCTGTCATATTTTTCGGCGAAACCGGTTTTCGAGGCGCGTACCGCATTGATGCCGGGAATCGCGTTAAATGTGAAGGAACCGTCAGGTGATGCTGTCACAGTCGTAGAGGTGCCGAGCAGCCGGACCGTCGCACCGGGCTCTGTCTTTCCGCTGAATGTGCCTGTGAAAATCTGCTCGTCATAGTTGATCAGAAGCCTTGCGAAGTCGATCGCATAGCCGTCACCGACACCGGTCGTTTCGTCGATCACAACAGTCAGCTTTCCGGATGCAATATCCTCAAAGAACCCGGAGGGAATCATCGCGGAAACAATGTAGGCAGTCGGGCCGGTCTGATCGGTGTGATTCAGCAGCTCCGCAATAAACGGCGCGTCCTTTCCGTTCAGTTTAACTGTAAAGTTACTCTCCCATGAAAGCGCCTGGAAATCGTCAATGCAAAGCTGAAGGATGACATTTTCAATGTCAATCTCAGAAGCATCATACTCCATTGTGAAGGACAGCGCGCCGTCACCGTATGCGTTTTCTTTGTCACTGCCGTTCTTGTAATTCACATAATTGGAGGCGTACCCGTCAGTAGCATTACCATTCCATTTTGAGCCAACAAAGATGCGGTCTGTTCCGGCGGGATCGGTTTCGTCCTTCAGCCACGGATAACCGTGCGCATACTGACTTTTGGCTGTAAACGGATCATAGCCGTGATCGGCAACGGCATTCTCATCATTGCAGGCGTCAATATCGCCGACACGCACAACGAATTCCGCTTCTTCCGTGTTTTTGGAAATCACGGATTTCTCTGCCCAGTCATTAACAGGTATTTCCGGCTCTCCCAGCGACACAAACGGAAACCCGTATGTGTTCGCGTAGGTTTTGGCGAAGGATCCGGGATAGCCGTAGATCGTCAGATCAGAGCAGCCGTCAAACACCATGCGCTCGCTGATCTCGGTCACACTGATCGGGATCGTGACGCAGTTCAGGCTGGTGCATCCGCTGAACGCCTGGCTGCTGATTCTAGTCACGCCTTCCTGAATCTCCACATTCATCAGACCGGTGCAGTTGGTAAACGCATTCATGCTGATCTCAGCGATACTGCCCGGAATGGTGATTTCTGTCAGGCCGGTACATCCGTTAAACGCATCACTGCCAATGCGGGTCACACTGTCCGGAATTGTGATATCGGTCAGATTGACGCAGCCTAAAAACGCATAGTCACCGATGCTGGTCACACCGTCTTCAATTACGGCAGTTGTAATCTGACTCATATGATCGAACCATGGTGTATAAAGCACGTCAGGCATCTCCCCTGTGCCGGAAACGGTCAGCGTGCCCTCGCTGTCCAGTGTCCATGTCAGATTCTCGCCGCAGTTTCCGTCTGCTACATTCTCCGCGGAAGTATCGCCGAGCGATTCAAACGGAATATCATGCTCGTTTGCATAGGATTCCGCAAAAGAGTCTGTATAGCCCTTGATTGTCAGGCTGATGCTGCAGTCTCCAAACGAATCGCCGCCAATGGCCGTAGCACTTGCAGGAATCGTGATTTCTGTCAGTCCGGATTTTTGAAAAGCAGCACTGTCAATGCGTTCCGTGCCGTCCGGTAATGTAATGCTGTTCAATGAACCGCAATGTGCAAATGCACTGATCCCTATGCGTTTCAGATTCTTCGGAAGTGTCACGCTTTTCAATCGGCGGCAGTCATAGAACGCAAAATCGCTGATTTCGGCAACACCGTCCGGAATGACAATGCTGCGCAGATCATAACAGGTATTGAACGCATATTGTCCGATTTCAGTCAGATGTTCCGGCAGTGTCACCGTTGTCAGGGCGGTACCGTCAAAGGCACGCTTTCCGATACTTGTTACGCTTTCCGGAATCGTAATAGATTTCAGCTCGCCGCATTTTGCAAATGTGTTATATGCAATTGTCGTCACACCGTCCGGTATATTGATTTCCGTCAGGCTCAGACACCCGTAAAATGCGTTTTGTCCGATTGCTTCAACACTGTCCGGAATGATGATTTTCGTCAGCAGTGTCTGGTTCTTGAACGCACTGCCGCTGATTTCATCGACCGGCAGCCCGTTGATCTCGGAAGGAATCACGACGGTCTCGCCGCTGCCGTTCCATCCTGTAATCTGGATACCGGTTCCGATATTTGTGTATGTGAATTCCGGTGCGGGATTTGCAATGTCCTCTGCATTGACTGTCAGCGCAGGGCGCAGCAGCAAAGGCGTGCTCTTCGGCAGCGAACAGACTGACACCGCAGCCGCGGCAAGAATGCAGATGATGCGTTTTCGTGTGCGTTTCATAGGAATACCTCCATTCATACGGTGGTTTCGTTGAAGCAACTGAGTGACTGCAAGGGATGTGTAATTACCATTATGATAACATATCTGATTATGTTTGTCAAGATATAATTGAAAATCCCGCGCTGCCCATTATACATCGAGATCGGGACGAGCGAGAGAAGCATACTGTACTAAAAATAGAGAGGGAACGATCTCCGTTCCCTCTCAGTCTGTCGAAAAAGGTATCGCTGCGCGATGATTGATATTGGGCTCCGCCCAAACCCGCCAAAGGGACATTGTCCCTTTGGAATCCC
>CAMNJD010000437.1 GCA_946540705.1 uncultured Ruminococcus sp.
GATTCTTAAGGGCTAGTAGCCCTTAAGCGGGAGTTTGAGGGCGGCGCCCTCAATATAAATCCGTCGGAGACACTTTTTCTACAGACTGAAACGGGAAGCCGTCCGGTGCAGGACAGCTTCCCCGTTTGTTTTGTTCAGACTGCATCAATCCTCGACGATCTCATAATACCAGCCGGTCACGCCGAGGGGCGTCGTGCCTGCGGGCTCGATCTCTTTGCAGCAGATGACCTCGACATGCTCTTTGCTCAGCAGTCCGCCCTCCGGCTGCATTTTGAACCGCACGACCGTCCCCTCTGCGGAAATCGCATCGAGACTGACGCCCGTCATCAGATCATCCACGCCATCGACAAACTTCCGGTAAGCCGGCGTATCCTCTGAGCTGATGCCGTAGTGATTGTCGATCGTCAGATAACCGGTAATCTCCGTATTGTACTTGTTGGCGATCAGATAGTCCGCAACATCCTCATAAGCGGTGCGGTGCTTGGTGAAGTGGTCGATCGCGGTATTGCTGTCGAGGCCGGAGGGTCTCAGCAGCAGCCAGAATCCGCCGTATGCCAGACCGACGACCAGAATCACGGCAATGATGAGCTTTTTGATTTTCTTTGTGTCCATGTTTCAAACCTCCTCTGCGCATGTTGTTTCTGTGCGCAATTTGATTATAGCACAGCGCAGTCGGTTTGTCAATGCGCAAACTGACTCTGATACAGTTCGGCATAGAACCCGCCGTCCGCGAGCAGCGAATCATGCGTGCCCTGCTCGATGATCTGTCCGTTTTTCATGACGAGGATCAGGTCTGCCTCACGGATCGTCGAGAGGCGGTGTGCAACGATAAACGAGGTGCGCCCCTGCATCATCTGATGAAAGGCGGACTGGATCTTCTGCTCGGTGCGCGTGTCGATTGACGAGGTCGCCTCATCGAGAATGAGCATCGGCGGCAGGCAGAGCATCACGCGGGCAATGCAGAGAAGCTGACGCTGTCCCTGTGAGAGCGCGCCGCTGCGGTCGCTGATGACCGTATCGTAGCCCTGCGGCAGACGCTTGATGAAGCTGTGCGCGTGCGCAGCCTTTGCGGCGGCGATGACCTGTTCATCGGTCGCTTCCGGCAGCCCCATGCGGATATTGTCCCGCACGGTCGCATTCTTGAGCCATGTCTCCTGAAGCACCATGCCGATATTCTGCCGCAGGCTGTGCCGTGTCAGATCGCGCAGATCCGTGCCGTCCGCGAGGATCGCGCCGTCATTGACGTCATAGAACCGCATGATGAGGTTGATGAGGGTCGTCTTGCCGCAGCCCGTCGGCCCGACGATCGCGACATGCTGTCCGGCCTGCACATGAATCGTGCAGTTGGAGATGAGCGGGCGCTCGGGCGTGTATGAAAAGGAAATGTTCTCGAAATCGACGCGCCCCTGTGCCGTCCCGAGTGCCTTTGCATCGGGCGCATCGGGGATCTCGGCGGTCTGGTCGATCAGTGCATACATTCTCGCGGCACAGGCCAGCGCGTTTTGCAGCTCGGTCACGACCCCGGAGATCTCATTGAACGGCTTGGTATACTGGTTCGCGTAGCTGAGAAAGGTCGAGAGCTGACCGACCGTGATCGTTCCGCTGATCGCAGAAAGCGCGCCGGTCAGACCGACTGCCGCATATACCAGCGCATTGACAAAGCGCGTGCAGGGGTTCGTCAGCGAAGAAAAGAACGTCGCCTTCAGCGCAGCCTGCGAAAGTCTCCCGTTGATCTCGTCAAAGTCCTGCATCGTTTCCTGCTCATGCCCGAAGGCCTGCACGATCTTCTGGTTTGTGACAGTTTCATTGATCATCGCGGTCTGCTCTGCGCGGCATTCTGCCTGCACGCGGAACATCGAGTAGGTGTGTCTGGCGATAAATCCTGCGGCGAACAGCGACAGCGGCGTCAGCAGGAACACGACAAGCGTGATGCCCGGGTGCAGCAGCAGCATGAACAGCAGCGTGCCGAGGATCGTCAGAATGCCGGTGAACAACTGTGTGAATCCCAGCAGCAGACCGTCCGCGAACTGATCGACGTCGGAGATCATGCGGCTGACGATATCGCCGGCCGCGTGGCTGTCCAGATAGGAGAGCGGCAGCTCCTGCACATGCGCGATTGCCCGGTTGCGCAGCTTTTCGACCGTTTCATAGGTGATCTTATTGTGGAAGATGCTCATGAGCCACTGCGCGAGCGCCGTGACCGCGACCGACCCGCCGACCGTAATGAGAATGCGCGTGACCGCAGAGAAATCGACCTTTCCTTTGCCCTCAATGCAGTCGATCGCCTGACCGATCAGAATCGGGACCCAGAGCGTCAGCACAACGGTCACGACCGCGAGCAGCAAGGTCAGCACCAGCCATTTCCGTTCGCGCTTCAGGTCGCTCAGCACGCGCTTCAGCGTTGATTTTGTTTCATTTGCCATTGCGCTGCACCTCCTTTTTTGCGTCATCCGGGAACTGCGAGGCGTAGATCTCCTGATAGACAGGGCAGCTTTGCAGCAGCGCTTCATGCGTGCCGCTGCCCGCAAGATGCCCGTCCTCCAGCACAAGAATCCGGTCGGCATGCTGAATCGAGGCGGTGCGCTGCGAGACAATGAACACAGTCGGCTGCTCCGGCAGTGCGCGGAGCGCTTTCCGCAGGGCCGCATCGGTCGCGTAGTCCAGTGCCGAGGTGCTGTCATCGAGGATCAGGAACTCCGGCCGCCGCACGAGTGCCCGTGCGATCGTCAGACGCTGCCGCTGACCGCCGGAGAGATTATGTCCGCTCTCGGTGATCATCTCGTCAAGGCCGTCTTTTTTCGCACGGACGATATCCTCCGCCTGTGCGGTCGAGAGGGCGGCATGCAGCGCTGCATCGTCCGCATCCTTCATGCCCCACTGCAGATTCTGCCGGATCGTGCCGTGAAACAGCACGGCCTTCTGCGGAACAATGCCGATGCGCTGCCGCAGTGCCGGGCGCGGGAATGCCGTGCTTTCGATGCCGTCAATCCTGATGCTGCCCGAGGTCGGCTCATAGAACCGCGGGATCAGATTGACCAGCGTGCTTTTGCCCGAGCCGGTTCCGCCAATGATGCCGATGACGTCACCGCGCCTTGCGGTAAACGAAATGTCCGTCAGCGAGGGCTCCGCCGCGCCTGCATAGGCAAAGGTCACACGGTCAAAGCTCAGGGTTCCGCGCTGTGCCTCGGAGATCTGCGGGATGTCGGTGCTGTCGGAAACCGGCGTGCCGGACTCCAGCACGGCCTGTACACGGTTGCCGCATGCAACAGCCTTCGTGACGTTGATGATGAAATTCGCAAACTTGATCAGCTCGACCAGAATCTGCGACATGTAATTATACAGCGCAATGACTGCGCCGGTCGTCAGGGCGCCGGAATCGACCCGCAGCGCACCGATCCGGATGAGCGCAATGACTGCGCCGTTGACCAGCACATAGGTCAGCGGGTTCATCAGCGCAGAGATCGAGCCGACCTTCTGCTGCATTTTCACGAGCAGGCTGTTCTGCGCACGGAATGTCTCCGTTTCGGCCTGCTCATTGCGGAATGCACGGATCACGCGCACGCCGGTCAGTGATTCGCGGGTCGTGTCCGTGACCGCGTCGAGCCGCTCCTGCACATGCCGGTACATCGGAATCGTCATCAGCATGATGCCGAACACCACGACCGACAGCAGCGGAATCGCGACCGTAAACACGAGCGCACCTTTCACATCGACCGTAAACGCCATGATCATCGCGCCGAACACAATAAACGGCGAACGCAGCAGCAGCCGGAGGGTCAGGTTGACGCCGTTCTGAAGCTGGTTGATGTCGCTGGTCATGCGCGTGATGAGGGAGGATGTCCCGAGCGTATCAAGGTCGGTGTAGGTCATCTTCTGGATATGCTGCATCAGCGCATGCCTCAGCTTTGCAGAGAAGCCCGTCGCGGCCTTTGCAGCAAAATACTGCGCAAAGAGCGTGTTTGTCAGGCCGATCGCCGCAAGCGCCGCCAGCAGCAGACACATCCGGACAATATAGCTCCGGTCGCCGTTCGCGATGCCCTTGTCGATGATCGCCGCAACGACCAGCGGCACAAACAGCTCAAAGGTCGCCTCCAGCATCTTGAACAGCGGCCCTAATACACATTCTTTTTTGTAGTCTGCGAGATACCGCAGCAGCTTTTTCATGTTCCCAGCACACCTTTCGTTGATCTTCCTATGACATTATACCGGATATTCCCCGAAAAGTCAATCCGCCGGAGGGGGCTGAACGGCAGACTGAAAAAAACGCACACCGCAATTTTGCAGTGTGCGTCAGTTTGTCGAGAAAGTGTCTCCGACGGATTCAAAATGGGGGCGCCGCCCCCATACCCCCGCTTAAGGGATACTATCCCTTAAGAA
>CAMNJD010000438.1 GCA_946540705.1 uncultured Ruminococcus sp.
CAAGGAGTTTTCGTGCAAGATGACGGAAAATATGCAAGTAGATTGCGTGCCAAGCCGTCAGGCGGGATTTAATCAGTACTTCCTTAAGGGCTAGTAGCCCTTAAGCGGGAGTTTGAGGGCGGCGCCCTCAATATAAATCCGTCGGAGACACTTTTTCTACAGACTGAAAGCCTCCGGCTTCAGGCTGCCGGAGGCTTTTTATTCATTGCTCCCAAAGGCTTCGATGCTGTCATTGATGACAAGCCCGCCGCTTCTTGCACGGACAGCAAGCTGCAAGCGGCTTTTGAAGCCGGTTTTATTCAGCATATCGGTGATATGCTGCTTGACGCTGCGCTCTGCAATGCCGAGCGCTTCCGCGATTTCCGCATTGGATGCGCCGCCGACCAGCTCATGCAGAACATCCAGCTCCCGCGCAGTCAGCTCCGTGCTGACGGTATTTCCGAGCCACACCTCCGGCATCTGTGCCGGGTAGACCGATTCGCCGCGCATCGTCCGGTCGATCACATCCAGCAGCGGCGCATCCTGCAATTCTTTATGCCAGAAGCTCTCGATTCCGGCTGCTCTTGCGCGTTTGATGAAAGAGTGCTCCGGCATGGATGTCACAAGCAGGATCTTCGTTTGCGGACAGCATTCCTTGATGACAGCCGCCGCCTCGATGCCGTCCTTTCCGGTACCCATGACCACATCCATAATTACGAGATCGACCCGATGCGACCGGCAGAATGCGGCTGCCTGCTCTGCATTCTCAGCAGTCCCGGCGAGGGTGTAGCGGTCTTCGGCGCTTTTCAGTATCTCCTCGAACATTTGCCGGACCATGCGGTAATCATCCGCGATCAATACCTGATATGCCATGATTCAACCCTCCGCCGGGGTGCCGCATTCCGGACAGAATCTGCTGTGCAGCTCCTTCGTGCCGCAGGTCGGGCAGTCCCATGTTTCCGGAAGCAGCGGCGGCGCAGGATGTCCGCATTCGGGGCAGAATTTGCCGTGCAGTCCGATCTGACCGCACCCGCAGTTCCATGTTTCGCTGTCGATCCGGAACCCGCGTTTCCTCTGCTCTGCGGCCGCTTCGTCGATCCCCTTCGCATGGAGCTGCTCGATCATTTCCGCCTGCTTTTGTGCCGCTGTTTCCGCATCCGTCCTCATAAACTGCATCATCCCCATGCTGAACGGAGCAGCCGGCGCGGAGGGACACATCACCGCGCCCATGTACTTTGTTTCTGCCAAAGCCGCAAGCAGTTTTTGTCCGTCGAACCACGCATCCTCCATCAACTGTTTCAGCTTGGAATAGGGCAGCGGGATCGGGGCGGCTTCATCGCCGCGCAGATAGACCGCACTGTGATACGGCTTGAGAACGGGCGCTGCATCCGGGTTTTCTTCGATCAGCATGCAGACCTGCTCCAGCAGCCGGTCAAGATCTTCCTCCGGAAGCGGTGCTTTCGAGTCGGTTTCTCCGTTCCGGAAGGAAACCGTATGATTTTTGCATGTCAGCGTATAAAATTCACCGTCATCTGTTCCGCATTCGATGCGTTCGATTTGCTCCTTCATGTAATGTGCTCCTTCTGTATTTTCGGTAATTTCAAAATCAGCTCATATGCCGGAAGTGTACGGATTTTCATGCCGCCGCCGATGCGTTCCGTTATGCGGCGCAGATTGCCGAGTCCGCCGGTTTCACGGACCCCGTTGACAGGCGGCCGGCCGTCATTGGTGAAGCTGAGGGTATAGGACTGCTCCTGCTCTGTGATAGTGACTGCCGCGCAGGTGCCCTCGGCGTGACGGATCACATTGGTCATGTGAACGGAGAGCGCCGTGTCGATCACAGGGATCAGATGCTCCTCCTCCGGCAGCTTTCCGTGTATTTCCATCCGCAGCCCCAGCAGCTCCGCACGCCGCAGATTGACCTGATACGGCTTCTGCCACAATTCCTGCTTCTCTGTCAGCAGCAGCCCGAAGCTCCGCTTCCAGAGCGAGAGCATTTCCCGTTCATCGACCGCATCGGGCTGCTGAAGAAAGCGCCGGCTGAGCAGAAGTGCCTGCCCCAGCTCATCATGAACGCGCACCTTGATGCGGAGCAGCTCCTTTTCCATGATGACATACCGCACCGTGGAATTGAGTGCCTTCAGGCGCCTGTTGATCAGCCGGATCCGCTTCTGCTTCTGTTCCAGTTCCTTTGTGATATTGTAAAGCGCCGTGATATCCGCAGCGGTCAGCTCATGCATCTGCACACCGTTTGCCGTTACGGTATGGTGCGTAAAGCTGTATGCCGTGCCGTCATCCAGACAGATGATCGGCTCCTCACCGCCGGAAATACAGCAGGGATACGCACAGTCCGAAAGGTTCCGGAAAAATGCTTCCGCATCAGAGAGCTTTTCGCCGGTGATCTGCGTAAACAGGCTGTCCATTTTGTAATTGACCATTTTCACCATGCCGCCGGGCGCATAAAAGCACAGGCCGGTCGGGAGCATATCAAAGCCCTCTTTGAAGGACATTGCGGAAAGATATGTCCGGCGATATCGGCGGACATACAGCGCTGTCAGGAGCAGCAGGGCAGCCTGAAGCAGTGCGGCGGCGATCAGAACCGGAAGCGGGATCGCGGGGAGATACAGCCGGACTGTCTGAAACATCAGAAAGGAACCGAATGTGCCGCACCCGGCTGCAAAGCTCTCCTTTTTGCAGATGCGGATCTGCAAAAGACAGATCAGCAGATAGAACCAGACGAACATCAGAAGCTGAAAGAACAGCATGATCAGCCCGTCAGAGCCCGGGAGTTCGCTGTAATCAGGAAACATTCCGCACACCTCCGATCCGGAGCAGATATGTCCCGTCGGATTCCGTCAGTGTGTAGTCAGCCTGACCGGGGACGGACGTTGTATCCGGGAAAGGCGGGACATCCGTTTCGATCGCAAGCAGGGTTTCCGCATCCGGCGTGACAGATACACAAAATGCGCTGCATTCCCCGCAGACAGATTCCGCCGCCGCTTCCGCCAGAGCATAGGCTGCCGCAGCGGCGTGCGCCGAAACCTCTGCTGCCCGGCCGCCCTGCAATGTGCAGTCGATTCCGAACAGCCGCAGGACATCAAGTGTTTCGCGCATGGCGAGCAGCAGCTCATCTGCGGAAATCCGGCTGCTTGTGTTCGCCAGAAGCATCAGATTCGCACTCCGCTTCACATAGGTGCCCAGCAGAAGATTCTGCCGGATCTGCGCAGAAAACCGCGCCGGATCGGAAAAGGATTCCGCGATCCGGGCAAGCTGCTTCCGGTTGTGCGCCGCAATGCGGTCATATAACTGGTTCTGTGTCTCGTACTGCGTGTGCTCTGCCGTGATGCGGTTTTCCTCTGCGATCAGATCGTTTTCGGCTTCGAGTGCTTCATTTGCTTCAGCGAGCTGCGTTTGCAGGCTGCGGATTCTGCGGATATCCTCTGTCCATGTGATGCTGCCGCCGTGCAGCGGCTTTGTCTGCGCAACATAGTCGGCAGGATCGCTGCTGCTTTCTGTCTGCACGGAAGCATACCACACAGTATCGGTTTCATCCTTCAGCACAGCGTTGATATGCGACTCTGCAAAAAGCTGCCGGTACCCTGTATTGGACGGCAGCAGCCCAATCAGAATACAGCCCTCCCACAGTCCGATGAAGGTCAGCGCATAGGCTTCCTGCATAAACAGAACCTTCATGCCCAGAAATGTCGGCGAACCGCCGTTCAAATAACACCAGAGCATCAGAAGAAAACCGACGGCGCTCATCAGAACGGGGATATAGGTCTGTTTTCTGCACTGGGAAAGCCTGCATTGCCGGAGCTGGATCGTCAGTGCGCCGAGGGAAAGAAGGACTGACCAGATCACCACGACATAATAGAGCCATCCGTGCGATGCGTCATCCTTGGAGTGAAACCGCAGGAGCTGACCGTGCAGTTCATTCGTCAGGACGCCGGCTGCAAGCACAATGCCGCAGATCCATGCTGCCCAAAGGGACATTTGATGCAGCAGCTTTTTCTGAATCAGCAGATTGACCGCCGCATGACAGGACAGCAGCGGCACCGCAAGAAACGGCAGATAGTACAGATACCAGAAGAAGCGCGCCATGACTGCTGAATTTTCAAAGAACTGCCAGCGGCAGCAGCGGATCACAAACAGTGCAAACAAGCTCCAGGCAATGGCTTCCAGGCAGTGCCGTATCGGCGGATAGATGATGCGCGTCCGGAGCGTGCTGCACCAGATCAGCATCAGACCGGCAAACATGATGTTTGAGATTCCGCTGAGATACGGAAACCATGCTTTCAGGCCGGAAAACAGATTCACCGCCAAGATCAGGGGCACAGACAGAAACCATAACAGGAATTTCCGATTGATATTTGACAAAGCAGCTTCCTGCCTTTCGTTCATTTGTTTTAGTATAACACACAACAAGGAAAAAAGCAAGGGGGAAAGGGCGATGCTGATATAGAAGTTCTATTGACCTTGCAGATATGTTATGCTATAATTGTTACTAACATAAATCGGAATTTGTCGGCAGTGCCGACAGCCGTTATTCTAAAGCTTTCCGGAAGCG
>CAMNJD010000439.1 GCA_946540705.1 uncultured Ruminococcus sp.
CTGTGGGGAGAAATGACACATGTGATCGAATGGAGTAAATTGGGAGAAGTTATACCCGCAAATTCTGATTTATGATAGCACCAGTATAAAAAACAATGCCCCTGAGTGCTTTGTAACACTCAGGGGCAAAACTTCTATATGAGTACCGGCATAAAGCAAAGCGGGTGCATCTTTTCAGTACTTTGTTTCAGCGCATGGCCTGCTTCATCTCTCTGACAAATGCGCCGACGACCGGAGCAGCGTCCCTGCCGTGCTGCGCGATGAGCCTGACGATTGCCGAGCCGACGATCGCGCCGTCGGAAACAGCAGCCATTTTCGCTGCCTGCTCCGGGCTGGAGATGCCAAAGCCGATCGCGCAGGGAATCGCCGTATTTTCGCGGATCTTCGCCGTGATCGCAGCAATGTCCGTCTGGATCTCGCTGCGCATGCCGGTCACGCCGAGGCTCGACACAACATAGACAAAGCCCTCCGCATCCTGTGCGATCTCCGCGATGCGGTTCTCGGAGGTCGGTGCAATCAGCGAGATGAAATCAACGCCGTATTTCCGGCAGACCGGGGCGAACTCGTCTTTCTCCTCATGCGGCACATCCGGGAGAATGATGCCGTCAATGCCGCACTCCGCGCATTTGGCCGCAAAACGCTCAATGCCGTATGAGAACACAACATTGGCATAGGTCATGAACACCAGCGGCACAGTCACATCCGCACGCAGTTCCTTGACAAACGCAAAGATCCTGTCGGTCGTGACGCCGCCGGAAAGTGCGCGGATGTTCGCCTCCTGAATGACCGGGCCCTCGGCGGTCGGGTCGGAGAACGGAATGCCCAGCTCGATCAGGTCAGCGCCGTTTGCAGCCATTTCGCGGACAACTGCGGCAGTCGTGCCGAGGTCGGGGTCGCCGCAGGTGATGAACGGGATGAACGCCTTGCCGTTCTTGAATGCCTCAGAAATCTTACTCATGGATATCCTCCCCTCTGTAGCGTGCGATCGCAGCACAGTCCTTGTCGCCGCGGCCGGAGATCGTGATGACGATGATCTTGTCCCTGCCCATGTCCGGCGCGATTTTCAGCGCATGTGCAACTGCGTGTGCGGATTCGATCGCCGGGATGATGCCCTCGGTGCGGGAGAGATACTCAAACGCATTGACCGCTTCGTCATCCGTAACTGCGACATATTCCGCGCGTCCGATATCATGCAGATGCGCATGCTCCGGGCCGATGCCGGGGTAATCCAGACCCGCAGAGATCGAATAGACCGGTGCGATCTGGCCGTATGCATCCTGGCAGAAGTACGATTTCATGCCGTGGAAAATGCCGAGCTTGCCGGTGTTGATCGTCGCAGCAGTCTCGAAGGTGTCGATGCCTCTGCCGGCCGCCTCGCAGCCGATCAGCCGGACATTCCTGTCCTCAATAAAGTGGTAGAAGGTGCCGATTGCGTTCGAGCCGCCGCCGACACAGGCCATAACCGCATCAGGCAGTCTGCCCTCTTTTTCGAGGATCTGCGCCTTGATCTCCTTCGAGATGACCGCCTGAAAATCGCGGACGATCGTCGGGAACGGGTGCGGTCCCATGACCGATCCCAGACAGTAGTGCGTATCGTCGATCCGGTTTGTCCATTCGCGCATCGCCTCAGACACAGCATCCTTCAGGGTCGCGGTGCCGGTCGTCACCGGAATGACCTCCGCACCGAGCAGCCGCATGCGGTAGACATTGAGTGCCTGCCGTTTGGTATCCTCCTCGCCCATGAACACGACGCATTCCATGCCCATGAGTGCGGCAGCGGTCGCGGTCGCAACGCCGTGCTGACCTGCGCCTGTCTCAGCGATAAGCCTTGTTTTGCCCATTTTCTTCGCGAGAAGCGCCTGCCCCAGCACATTGTTGATCTTATGTGCGCCGGTGTGGTTGAGATCCTCGCGCTTGAGGTAAATTTTCGCGCCGCCGAGTGCTTTTGTCAGCTTTTCGGCATAGTAAAGGCGTGAGGGGCGGTTGGCATATTCATTGAACAGTGTTTCGAGCTCGGCATTGAACGCCGGGTCATTTTTATAGTGATTGTATGCCGCTTCGAGCTCAATGACAGCGTTCATCAGCGTTTCGGGGATATACTGTCCGCCGTGAATGCCGAAGCGTCCTGCCTGATTGGTCATAATAACGTCCTCCTTAACCATGATAAACATTGATGGATCTGCGGCGGTCGCGTGTGACCGCGGCACAATGGAAAAAGCGATCATGCAGTCAGCTTTCCTTTCTGACTGCCCCGGCAAAAGCCTGCATCTTCTCTGCATCCTTGTGACCGTCTGTCTCAACGCCGCTGCTGACATCGACGCCATACGGGTGCAGCCGCGATACCGCCTCCGCCGCATTCTCCGGCGTCAGTCCGCCTGCGAGGAAATACGGCCGCGGGAATCCCGCAAGCAGCGCGTGGTCAAAGCACTCCCCCGTCCCGCCGATGCCGCTGTCCAGCAGCACAATATCCGCATCGGACTCCGCCGCCGTGCGCACATCGCCTGCCGTGCGGATGCTGTACGCCTTGATGACCGGCAGCGTGCAGACCTTCCGCAGATTCAGCAGATA
>CAMNJD010000440.1 GCA_946540705.1 uncultured Ruminococcus sp.
GTCTACGGCGACTATGACTGCGACGGCGTGACGGCGACTGTGATCCTGACAGACTGGCTCATGAGTGCCGGTGCCGATGTGATCTGGTATATCCCGACCCGCGCCGAGGGCTACGGCATGCGTGCAGACCGCCTGCAAAAGCTCAGGGAGGAGGGCGTTTCCCTGATCGTGACCGTGGATAACGGCATCTCTGCCGTCGAGGAGGCAAAGCTCATCAGGGAGCTCGGCATGGAGCTCGTGATCACAGATCACCACCGCCCGGGGGATGTCCTGCCGGAGGCTGTTGCGGTCGTTGACCCCTACCGCCCCGACTGCATGTCTCCGTACAAGACGATCTGCGGCGCGGTCGTTGCGCTGAAGCTGACGGCTGTGCTCGACGGCGGCGACTGGGAGCCTGCGCTGGAGCAGTTCGGCGACCTCGCGGCGCTCGCGACGATCGCGGACGTCATGCCGCTGGACGGTGAAAACCGGTTTATCGTGCAGCGCGGGCTTCAGCTTCTCGCAAATACCGAGCGCATGGGGCTGTATTCGCTCATGGCGGTCTGCGGCATTGAGGCCGGCACACCGGTCAGCTCGACCGCTGCGGCCTTTCAGCTCATTCCGCGGATCAATGCCGCGGGGCGTTTTGCCTCTGCATCGCTTGCGGCAAAGCTCTTTCTCACGGATGACCCCGAGGAGGCGCAGATGCTCGCCGAGCAGATCCATGCGCTCAACAATGACCGCCGCGAGACAGAACAGATCATTTTCGGGCAGATCATGGAGCAGATCCGGCAAAATCCCGATCTGCTTTGCAGCAGAGTGCTGGTCTTTTCCGGCGAGGACTGGCATCACGGCGTCATCGGCATCGTTGCGGCACGGCTTCAGGAGCGCTTCGGCAAGCCCTGCTTCCTGATGTCGCGGGAGCCCGACGGCTATCGCGGCTCTGCACGCAGCTTCGGCGATTTCTCGGTGTTCGAGTGCCTGAAATACTGTGAGCCGCACCTGCTGCGCTACGGCGGACACCCCGGCGCGGGCGGTTTTACCGTTTCGCCGGAATCACATGATGCATTTTGTGCGGCAATTCAGGAATACGCCGCAAAGTATAACCCGCAGATGCCGGTGATGGCCGTGCAGGCGGAGCGGGCGCTTGAGCCCGCCGACCTGACCGTGCAGAATGTCGCGGGACTGAGCCTCCTCGAACCGTTCGGGCAGGGGAACCCCAAGCCGCTGTTTGTGCTGCCGGAAATGACGGTATCAGAGGTTTACGGCATGTCCGGCGGTACGCATACCAAGCTGCGGCTGCGCAAACAGAATGTACAGCAGGATGTGCTGCTGTTCCGGATGCGGCCGGAGGAAACGGGCATCCAGCCCGGTCAGGTGCTTGATGTGCTGATCTCTGCGGAGGTGCGGGAGTACATGGGCAAGCCCTCGCTGACGCTGAAATGCGAGGACTGGCGCCGCTCGGCCATGGCGCAGGAGCAGGCGATCGCGGCACAGGCGGCCTATGATGCCTACCGGCGAGGCGAGGCACTGCCGGGCCCGGCCTACTATCAGCGGATGTGTCCGCAGCGGAGCGATCTCGTTGCGGTGTATCAGATGGTGCAGGGGGCGCCGGTTTCGGTCACGCAGATCTGCGAAAGACTGCAAAAAAGCGGCATGAACCGCTGCCGGGCGAGAGTCTGCGCGGATATTTTCCGCGAGCTCAATTTGCTGGAATACGATGCCGCGTCCGATACGCTGACCCGCCTGCCGGTCACGAAAAAGCGTGACCTTTCCGAATCTGCTGAATACCGGAAGATTCTGGGGCTTGCCGGGACAGTGCAGAAGACCTGACGGGAGGAGGCCTGACCGTGAAGCGGACGAATCACCGCAGTATGCTGATTGCCGGACTGTTGCTGATCGCATTCGGCATCGTCGTGTTATGCCTGTCGGTGCCGGTCATGCGGGATTGGGAGCAGGCAGAGGGCTTCGCCGGTGTCTTTTTGCTGCTGCCGCGGCTGATTCTGACGCCGCTGCTGGTGTTTCTCATCGCCGGACCGGTGCTCGGCGGCAGTATCCTGACGGTCCGTGCAGCCTTTGCACTGCGCGATGAACGCAGAGCGCGCCGTGCGGAGGAACAGCAGGCAGATGATGTCCTCAAAGAACTGACGCAAAACGGCGCCCTGACCCCGGAGGAATATGACGGGCTGACAAACCGGAAATCCTGACACGGACAGAACGAAAGGAGTGTGCGGCATATGCCGGATTTTCATAACGAAACCTACACGATAGATATGATCATCTCAAAGATCCTGACAGATGACCGGCAGTATGATATCAGCAAGCTGGTCGCGGCGTATGAATATGCCGCGCAGTGCCATGAGGGGCAGACGCGCTCCTCGGGTGAGCCGTATATCATTCATCCGGTCACAGTCGCCTATATTCTGCTCGATCTGGGCATGGACACCGACACGCTCTGTGCGGCGCTGCTGCATGACGTTGTCGAGGACACCTCCGCGACCAGAGAGGATGTGCAGAAGCGCTTCGGCCACGATGTTGCGATGCTCGTTGAGGGCGTCACAAAGCTCGCCAAGGTTCCGACCTTTACAAAAGAGCAGCAGCAGGCCGAGAATGTGATGAAGATCCTGCTTGCAATGTCGCAGGATATCCGCGTTATGATTATTAAGCTCGCCGACCGCCTCCACAATATGCGCACGCTGCAATACCGCCCGCCCGCCAAGCAGCAGGCGACCGCCTTCGAGACGATGAACGTCTATGCGCCGATCGCACACCGCCTCGGCATCACCTCCGTGCAGGAGGAGCTGGAGGATCTGTCCTTCTATTACCTTGACCCCTATGCCTATTCGGATATCGAGAATCTGCTCGACCGCAACAAGGCGGAGCGTGAGGCGTTTATCGAGAGCATCAAGGCGCGGATCGCAGAGCGGTTCCGGTCGCAGGATTTTGTCACGCCGCCGCAGATCTTCGGCCGCGTCAAGAGCATCTACGGGCTCTACAAAAAGGTCTATGCGAATCACAAGAGCATTGACGAGATCTACGATAAGTACGCCGTGCGCGTGATCGTCACGACCGTCAACGAGTGCTACAGCGTGCTCGGCCTCATTCACGATATGTTCCGGCCGATCCCGAACCGCTTTAAGGACTACATCGCCAACCCCAAGGCCAACGGCTATCAATCGCTGCACACCTCCGTGCTCGGCAAGGAGGGCATCCCGTTCGAGGTGCAGATCCGGACATGGGAGATGCATGCAAATGCGGAATACGGCGTTGCCGCGCACTGGAAATACAAGGAGCGCATCGAGGGCAAGACCGTACTGGATTCGCGCATCGCGTGGATCCGGCAGGTGCTCGAAACCCAGCAGGCCAGCGATGACCCCGAGGAGCTTGTCAGCACGATCAAGAACGACATCGCGCCGGAGGACATCGTTGTCATGACGCCGAAGGGCGATTCGATCAGTCTGCCGATCGGCTCAACGGTCATAGACTTTGCCTATCATATCCACACGGAGATCGGACACCGCACGATCGGCGCGAAGGTTGACGGAAAGATCGTGCAGCTCTCCTACCGCCTCAATACCGGCGAGATCTGCGAGATCCAGACGAGCAAGGACCCCAACAAGGGCCCGAACCGCAACTGGCTCGATATCGTCAAGACGAATGAGGCGCGTGCGAAGATCCGTGCGTGGTTCAAGCGGGAGCGCCGCCCGGAGAATATCGTCGCGGGCAGGGCGCAGCTCGAGCACGAGTGCAAGCGCATGCACATCAGCATGACCGCAGAGCAGCTTGAATGCATCGTGAAGGAGGATCTGCGGCAGCCCAACTGCGATTCGCTGGACGACTTCTTTGCTGCGATCGGCTACGGCGGCCTCTCCCTGACGAAGCTGATGCCGCGCATCCGCGAGTATTATCTGAAGCGCTATTCTCCCGCAGAGAACGTGCTCCCGGAGGAGCAGATCACGGAGCTGCGCAAGCCGGCAAAGGGCAGCTCCGGCGTCATCATCGACGGCGTGGACAATGTTGAGGTCAAGCTGGCGCGGTGCTGCTCGCCGCTTCAGGGCGAGCCGATCATCGGCTTCACGACAATGGGACACGGCATCACCGTGCATACGCAGAAGTGCAAAAAGTACGTGGATGCGCTCAAACGCGGAGAGCCGGAGGATCTGGCACGCTGGCTGCCGGCCTACTGGGCATCGAATGCCCCTGCCGCAGAGCTGAAGGCGAACCTCGAAATCCTCTGCGTCAACGGCATGAATTTGCTGAAGGATGTGACCGCGGTCATCGGCGAGGCACATCTGCCCGTGTCGAATTTCAATCTGCACATGAAAAAGGACGGCAACGCGATGATCAACGTCACGGTGTCGGTGACGTCGCTCGAACAGCTCGACAC
>CAMNJD010000441.1 GCA_946540705.1 uncultured Ruminococcus sp.
CCCAGCAAGGAGTTTTCGTGCAAGATGACGGAAAATATGCAAGTAGATTGCGTGCCAAGCCGTCAGGCGGGATTTAATCAGTACTTCCCTTGGTATAGCCGGTCACATCCGTGACGGTCAGGCGGTATTCGTATTCGCCGACAGGCAGCTCATTGAACACAATGTCATTGTCGATCGCGCTCAGATTGAAGGATTTTCTTCCTGCCTCCCTTGTAAAGGCAAACCGGTCATCATATTCGCAGTCCGAGCCTTCCGCCTTATAGATGCCGCCGTATGCCTTTGCAATCAAGGAATCGGAGCTGACCGTTTCGCTGACCGAAAAAGAGCTGCCCATGATCAGAACACCCTGCGGCGAGACTTCTTTTTCGGTCTGCACGGAAACGCCGCTGTGCTTTCCTGCGCGATTGTCTCTGAGGGCGCGGCATCGTTCATATCTGCATATGCCGCTATGACCGGAAGCTGTGCCGCAGTAATCAGAACAGCCATCGTTCCGACGAGTGGTTTCAAATGTTTTCTCATAGCAACTCTCATTTTTCCGTATGGAATGAATCAATCATCTGTGCATTCCGCGCATCCGGATCAGGCACCGGAGCCGTCATCGGCAGCATCTGCGGATGTACATAATTATTATAGCATATTATACGGAAAAGTACAATGGGAGCGGGTGAAAAATTCTGTCGGGAAATTGCGGGGGAGTAAAAACGGAGGGCGGCACTGCCGCCTTATACCATATTATACGGAAAAGAACAATGGGAGCGGGAAGAAAAAGTCTCAGAATGAAAATAAGGGTGCAAAATCGGAGCTGGGCACTGCCCGGTTATACCACATTCTGCCTACAATATCAATCAAACCTGGCTGCATATTTTACAGCAGCCGTTCCCTGTCACACGCCGTGTGATTCTCGCCGCGTGAGTTCAATCAGAATGGTTTTCGGAGTTCGGTTCTGAAACAAAAATAATTTCACCGATAATTGCATATTTATTGCATATTTATCCTCATAACCGCTCAAACATTCTGTCTCTGACAAGTTTCTGATAACTCGGCATGATTTGCTCCTCCGAATGATGCGTTGGAATTGTTCCTTAGTCAAGTGCTTCCTGTTCCAATTTGCAGTTATGCTTCAGCATATATGCAACAGTCTCTCCGAACTCGCCGCCCAACAGTTTTTTCAAGCGGTTTTTGTCATGTTCTGTCAAAGGTTTCGTGTATTTTTCATATCGCTGCAGCGTTTCTATATCCATGTGATGCGGTTGAAATGCAACTCCGGTTTTCTCCCGTAAATGCAGCAGAATATAAAATCCGCCGGCGTCAATATCGCCATAGTGATAGTATGCCGAATCGGGATTCTGTGCATAGATCATCCGGATCAGATTCCGGCGGTGCGTATTGTGATAGCCGCCGAGATAGACAGCAAGCATATCATGTTCTGAAAAAGCGTGAAAACTCGTCAGATTCTCGATTGTAATCACACGGTTTCCCGTCACTTGAATCTGTTCAATTTGTTTCAGCATATCAGAAGAGAAAGCGATGTCGCCGTTCAGTACAGTTAAATCAATCTTTTGTCCGGCAACAGTAACTGTTCCGTTTCCCTTTAGGTAGACATGGCCGGGATTTTTGACGATATTCAAATCCTCTAAAACGGATTCTTCCTCCGGAAAATCGCCGTATCGGAACAGCAGACGTATTACCTTGCTTCGTATCTTTTCAAATGCTTTGGAATCGCCGAATACCCGAACGGAAAAATCACGCATATATGTTTCTTCCGGGATATCCATGATCTGCGAAACTGCTTTCAAAATGTTCTCATACTGTTGCAGGTCACCGTCAAAAAGTTCAACCGTTTTGTTCTTTGAAAGACGCTGAAACTGCTCATCACAATATGCTGAAAGTACTTCGTTTTTCGTGCGGTATTGTATCAATATGCTGCGAAGCTCCTCATGGATATCGGCTTTTGCCTTCCTTCCAAGTGCTGTATATATTTGCTCCAAAGCCTGTGTATTCAGTGTTACACTGTATGGTTCACCGTTTCTGCGGTACTTGACGGTGATAAACTTCTGCTTCGCAAGTGCTGATACGGCTGCATTGACCACCTGAAACAGATCGTATTCCGCAGCATCGTCATATTTCGGAAATATCTTTTCCAGCTTCGATGTGAATTGCTGATTCACCTTATTATCGCCTGTAAAGCTCTTGCTGCGCTCATAGCGATCAAGCAGATCATTCAGGATATCCTTTTCATAATTCGTCATAAGAAAACTCCTCTGAAAAGCTGCAATGGCTGCTGTCGGTATGGATCATGATGATCTGATCAGCCTGTTCTCCGATGAGTTCCAGTCTGGATGTCGGTGCTGCAAGAATAATCTGAAAATCCAGCTTTTTGAAAAAGGACAGCATACTTTCAATTCTTGCTTCATCCATTTTGTCAAATGCTTCATCCAGCATGATTACGCGGATCGTTTCACCGGTGCTGTATATCTGCTGAAAGGATGCAGCGATCGCTACATAGTAGGGTGTCTGTGTTTCGCCGCCGCTTTTTTCACGGCATATTTTGGAAAACTTCTGCGTTTTGCCGTCAGCGGAATGAATCAGAATATCATAATCGAGATAGCTGCGGTAATCCGAATACTCACGAATCACGTCTTCACCGTTTGCATCGGATGATGTCAGCTTGGCAAACAGCTCGTCCATTTCATCATGATAATCCTCTTCAAATTGCGTTGCAAAAAGTCCGCCGCCGCCGAGGTTGACATTCGATGTAATCATATCATAAAGCCGCTGCTTCTGCGGTTCCGGCTGCGCGGAGAATGAATAATAATCATTGCCGTAGGGTATCGGTTTCAATGTTCGGTTCAATTCGCTGAATAGCTTTTTTGCGTTTTCAAGATTCTCGCGCATTTTGGCAAGAAAGCTCTCACGGAATTCTGTTTCGCAGTTCTCGGAAATCGTCCGGAGCTGCTCTTCATATCGAATCAGATCATGTTTCGTCAGTTCCGTATACGCTTCTTCATATGCCGGCATCATTTCTGTGCCGGTGCCGAGTTCATTATCCTTATACTGCATCTGCTGTACGATTAGCTTATTGATCGCCTCGCTGCGTTGATTGATCAACGTTTGTCTGCGCGGCTGATAATTGCTGAGAATCGTACCGGCAGATTTTGTTTTCTGATGCTCTGCATACTTTTGCTGTGCGCCGGCGAGCACACTGTCATTTCCGTATGACGAATCACGGAGCTTCGCCTGCATTTCAGTGATTCTCGTGTTCAGCTCCTGTATTTCATCTGCAAATCGCTGAATTTCATTTTTGGTTAGTGTGATTTTTGACTTGATGTCATCCAAATCTTTTCGCTTGTTTTTCAGTTCTTTTTCCATTGTTTCCGTTTTGATTTGCAGTTCAATGAAAGTCGAATCATTCTGTGCTTCCGCTAATTGCTGTTTCAGTCTGCTGATTTCATCCGTGATTGCCTGCATCGTCAGCGGTGCAGCGAGAACGGATTTCAGCATTTCAAAGTTACAGCTTCGGATTGCAGTCAAACGTGTTTTACATTCGGATATCTGTGCATCCAGTTCTGTTTTTTGCTCAGATTTTGCCTGATATTCTTCCCGTTTGATACGGAGCTGTTCCTGCAATGCATACTTTCCGATGTACGGCAATTTGTAAATTGCAGGGTTGATTTTCCGGAGCGCGTGTCCCTGATACAGCATACAGTCCGGCGTGATTGCCATACTGTGTGCTTTCAATTCAGATACATTCTCACACATTGTGACTCGTCCGAGCAGATACCGGACATATGCCAGTGCATAGCGATTTTCGCTGCTGACAACATTTGCAAGGCTTTGCTCATTTATCTGTGCATCCAAATCCAGCTTCGCCGTATTCACGATTGCTGCGGTGTGAATCCTGGATTTGCGCTTGTCATAAACCATCGCTGCAATGTCATAGTATTTCGGCTCAACAATGATATGAAAGCGCTGTGTGTTCAGATATCCTTCCACGGCATTCTGCCAGCGAGAGTCTGTGACTTCCAGCAGATCAGCGAGAATATGCACATCTGACCGGATGCCTCTGGCGGTAAACTCCTGCTCGATTGCAGCTTTCAGCGCGGTAACATTCGGATCGAAAGTGATCTGATTCTGTTCCAGCCTCTTGATTTCTTCGGACAGCTTAGTCAGGCGTTCTGTTAGTGCTTTGTAATTTCCTTTCAGATCAATAAGACTGCTTTGTGTTTCATCATCTGCATTTCTGCAAATTTGCTCCAGTTCTGTCACAACTGCATTTCTGCGTTCAGCGGACATCTCTGCGCGCCCCAATGCGATAAAATCATCCGCTGAAACTGAACCTGAATTGGGAATCAGCCGCAAGGCTGCTCGCAGACGGAAAAGCTGTTCTTTCAGAATTTTGATTTCTCCGTCACAGTGCGAGCGATCTTTTGCTTTACTTTCCAAATCATTCTGAATCTGCTGAATCATCCTTGCCGTTTCGCCGCTGTTCAATGCAGTACATACTTCCAGATACAGCTTGTTCTGTGATTCCATCTCAGCATCCAGCCGACTGCGGGTTTGCTCATATACATTCAGATTTTGCTGTTCGGTATTGTGCTGCCGTTCTTTTTGCGCAGCAGTTGCTTTTGCATCTTCGCATTCTGCTATTTTTAGGAGTAAATCAATCACAAGAATCCGGTTGTCAGTTTCCTGAATGGTCTGATAAATCTTTCTGATCTGCTCCAGGTCCTGCACCTGTTTTCTGACTGCATCCACAATCCCGCGCATTTCCTGAAGCTGACGGATGTTTTCACGCAGATCATCCGTGTTAATTGTCCTTTCCGGCAGAATATACTGCGAGACGAAGCTCTTGACATTGTTCATCGGCTTGAATGCAATCGACTTTGCCAGCAGTTCACCGAATGATGTATATTGCAGACTGCCGAGTCGTTTCAGAAATCGGTCTTTTGCCTCAGTTGCCTGTGTGATTGTCTGCACCTTTTTGCTCCCGTTCCGGAATTGCTCATCTGTTGCCGGTTTGTTATTCACCGCAAATATCAGCCTGTCCAATGTTCCCTCTTCGCAAAACCATTTTTTTCGGGGTTCGCTTTCCGGATCAGGGGAATCCATTTTCACGCCCAGAACAAAATACCGCTGTCTGCTTTCCTCATACACTTCCAGTGCAATATAGGAGATCACAGCACCGGTTCGGAGGTATTCACTTCCCTCCTCGCCGGTTTTTCCGCGGACATAGCTTTTCAATGTGCGGCGGCTTTCTGCATTTGCAGCCTGATTGAATTTGCGGCTGTTTGTCGTCAGAACAAGCTGTATTGCGTCCAGAATCGTCGATTTTCCGGCACCGTTCTCGCCGGAAAACAAATTCGTATTTTTGAGCGTGATTGTTTCATCTGCAAAATAATGCCAGTTAATCAGCCGCAGCTTCGTCAGAATCTTCTTCGTCTGCTGCATCATCAGTTTCACCTCCGCTCACATAGGTTTTTAGTTTATTCTTGGTTTCTTCATAAACAGCATTCAGTTCCGCAGCATCCAGTGCCAAAATCACAGACGGATAGATCATCAGCTCTGTTTCCGGATTGCCCATATCTGCATCAAGATTTTGAATGATATGATATCGTTTCAGCATTCCGAGCACAGAGCGCATATCCCATTTTTTCAGCCGTTCATGTTTCAGATTGCGGTATCTATCGTAAAGATCATCCACTGTAATAATGACCTGTTCTGTCTGAGAGAGCTTTTTCGAGGATTCCAGATACAGCAGCCGAAGCAGGAGAAGAATGATGCTTTCCAGCAGGCGCAGCCGGATTCTGCCTGTGCCGAATGCGTTATTCAATGCAATGACACCGTAATCTTCCCGGATGATAATATCATATCCGAGCAGATCAAAAAAAGCCCGGAATAAATCCTTTTCACGCAGAATGAAATAATAACAGTTTTTCGTATCATCACAGCTTTTTAAGATGAAGCACTCATTCAGCAGCTTATTTGCATTCTGCCGGAATTTGTCTCTTGGGACATTCATCAGCAGCTGATTCAACTGTTCAGTATATTCCATTCTATTTCACTCTCCTTTTAATGACAAAATCACGGAATGAAAACCCATTCCGACAGATCATTTCGTCTTTCGGAATGACCTGATATTCAGATCGTCTGTCTCTGCCGTAAAGGGATATGAAAATCAGCCGAATCAAATCACGCTTTGAATGCAGTTCAATTTCGGATGCAGTCATCTCAGTTCGGTTCCGCAGCAGCAATCGGACATATGCTGTAATATTTTTTCTTGAAAAACGGTTTGCCTGCTTTTCACGGAAAGCAGCGCGGCGTTCAGCGAGCTCTTCCTCTGAGATTGCCTGCGGCACGAAGATTTCGTCAACATCATCAATCCGCTTTGAGATACCGACTGTTTTCAGCGATTCACCGCTCAAAAAACTCTGCGGAAAGATGTTGAATATCCGGCAGTAGTCGTCCGGCACATCATCGTAAATACTGTATTCTGCTTCGTTCTCAAATGCGGAAGCAAGACCGCGCAGCAAGGTAGAAAGCTTTCCTTCCAGATTATTAGAGTTCAGGAATGCAAGCTTTGCCCGGTTGACGGCGCTGCGGAGGTATTTGGCGTGTCTGCGCTCAATCTGTTTTTCGATTTCATCATAGGAATCGAAATAATGTATCACATCCGCAATCATTTCTCTGATGCGGTCAAGTGCTTCTGCTTTGTCGGTTTCGTTTTCAATACTTTGATATCCGAGCACAGTTCGTTCAATCAGGGCGTCATCCTGTAAAATATCACGCAATCGACTTGTGATCGTGTTTCGGAAACGGGATACATTGTCATTTGTTTTCATCCGGTGATATGCTTTTGAACCGATATTTTCATTATAAGAAAAGAAATGCTCCATGAGTTCTTCGGCGGTTTTTCCTTCTGTCAGTTCATCAATATACTTCCGGATGCCGGTATTCAGCTTTTTCAATTCCGTGAACAGCGCGATAGTTCGATCATAGACCGGCTTAATAATCTGCGGATACGGTCTGTCGTAAAGGTTTTCATTGATCAGTAAGGAATAAATTGCAGATACCTCGCTCTGATATTCCATTTCTTTGGCATCAGTCACAGCAATAAATGCCTGCATGATTGTCACTGCATGGCTCGGCATCACGATGACAGCTCGGTTATCATTTCCATATTCGATTTCAATCCAGCCGAATGCTTTCAGCTTTCGGAGAATTCCGTGTGCTTTTGCTCGCGGTTCACGGATTGCTTCCGCTTCATCATCAAATTGCAGATCTTCGGAACTGTTGCTGTCAAAGTAATTCGTCAGCTTTACAATCAGATGTTCTTTTTCAATTCCATATGACAATTCCGTTTGATAGGAACGATAGATAATTTCCAGACAATCCAGAAAAACACTCTGATATTTACCGGTCAGCGCCTTAAAAAAGTCATTTCCCGTAATCTGGAACAGTTGCATCGGCAATCCTCCTTTCTGTACAATCGTCTCATCATGTTTTACATATAGAATACCATAAATTGCTTGAAAAAGCAAGCATATATGCGCAACCATCAGAGAAAAGTTCCTTGCCGCTCAGCTTATACTTGTCGGACTGGAACGTGATGTAGAGCCTGTTATATTCTGCTCTATCCTTATCAAGCTCCTTTGTCTCGTCAGCGATAGTTTTCTCACGCTTCACAATCCGGAATGCAGTTTTGGCTATCAGGCAATTTCCTTTGGATTTACCGGAACGATTTACGGACTCTCCGGTTCAACAGCAGAACAGTATGCAGCGGAATACAATCTGAAATTTGAATCAATCGGCGAAGCGCCGCAGCAGCGCAAAGGTGATTACAATGCCGATTGAGAAGTAACGGTTGCAGATGCCGTGCTGCTTGCGCGTTTTGTCAGCAAAGATATGACACTGACAGCAAAGCAGATCACCGACATTCTGAAAGCAGAACCGGATTTTGACAGCGACGGGTTTGTGACGATTCTGGATGCAGCATTACTGCTGAACAAACTCGGCGAAGCATGAACTGATACCTGAAAGAGGACAGAGTTTTCGCTCTGTCCTGTCAGTTTGTCGAGAAAGTGTCTCCGACGGATTCAAAATGGGGGCGCCCCTCGCTTCGCTGTGTCGAGTTTGCTGCGCAAACATCGAGCC
>CAMNJD010000442.1 GCA_946540705.1 uncultured Ruminococcus sp.
CGCGAGGGGGAGAACCTTAAGGAGAGGGGAGACCGGAGCGAAGCGACGACTTCCCTCTCCTTGTGGTTCTTCCCCTCGCATTTGCGCCCCGCGCCCAGTAAAAATAAACATTCGGACATATAATCAAGATCATAAAGTTGAAATCATATGATAAATTCTGATTTATGATAGCACCAGTATAAAAACAATGCCCCGAAGCGCTTTTGTGAAACGCTTCGGGGCAAAACTTCTATATGAGTACCGGCATAAACGAGGGGGAGTTATGTTCCGGGCGTGACTTTGCTCACCGATAAACGCAAATTCAGCGCCTCATTAAAGTTTTGGCCGATTGTTTTCAAAAGCTCGCATGGTTGAGAGGCAGAGCTTCTGCCACGCTTTCCGTTTGGAGAAGAAAGAGCGCCGGTACCAATTTCAAAAGGGCAGCTTTTTTCAGAAAACTGAACCTCCCGTGCAGCTAGGTGCTGCACGGGAGGCATTGTTTTGTTTACACATAATAGGGATTAGGCTTGAGAAGAAGCGCAAAGAGGTCAATAAACCATCCGATACCAAACAGTCCGAATGTAAGCAGATACAAGATTCCTGTTCCGGTCTTCCCCTCATAAAACTTATGCGCACCCAAAAATCCAAGAAACAGGCAAAGGAAAAATGCGACCCACTTATCTTTGGCTCTGCCATATCCTCCGACAATGTTGGTGTTTTGGTTGACATTGCTGTTATTGATCACAATGTTTGGCATTGGCTGCTGTGCGTTTGACTGAAACTGATTTGCCTGACAACCGCAGCTTGTGCAGATTACTGCCGCAGCCGGAATCTGTGCGCCGCAGTGCTGACAGTATTTCATTCCCTGTTGATTCATTGTCCCGTCCATATGCATTTCCTCCATTTCCTAGTACTTATAAGTACTAATATTGAAAGTATAGCACAAAAATATGCTAAAGTCAATAGTACCAAACGGTGCTATTTTATTTTCGGCCATTTTCACAAAGTCGGAGGTGTGTTTTTGTGTACTTTCAAAGACTGCGGGATCTGCGTGAGGATAGAGACATGAACCAGACACAGATTGCTGCATTGCTGCATACGAGCCAGACTGTTTATTCACGGTACGAACGAGGATATCAGACGATTCCCGTAGAGCATTTACTGATCTTGGCTGATTATTATGGGGTGTCTGTTGATTACATTCTCGGCAGGACGAATGTGATGCATCTTGCGGAAAAATGAGCGTGAACATTTAAATCGGAATCTGCCCGGGATATCATGCCGATCTTCCTTCCTATCTTCCACGACTTGAACGCCAGGGGTTCCGTACTTTGCAAGCCCTTGAAAAGAATTGCGCGGCACTTTTGTGAGGCGCTCAATTATCGCGCCTTTTTGCATGAAGTCCCTTGGCTGTTGATGCGCAAGAAAAATTTTTCTTGCAAAATGCAAAATATACTTGACAAGATGCAAATTATCGTGTATAATAGAAGCATGAGGGAGGGATGCACCGCATATGAAAAACAAAAAGCTGAAAATTGCCCGTATGGAGCACGACATGAACCAGGAGGCGCTAGCGAAAGCAGTCGGCGTGACCCGCCAGACGATCGGCATGATCGAATCCGGCAACTATAACCCGACGCTCAATCTCTGCACCGCCATCTGCGATGTGCTCGGAAAAACACTCAACGATCTGTTCTGGATCCCGAAAGAAGAAAGGATGAATGACCATGAAGAACACTGAAATGACCGGCTGGAAGCAGCGCACAGCACAAAGACTGAGCGAAACCTATCCCACGGATGAACGCACGCAGCGCGTCAACGAAAAAGGGCTGGCAGCCTGCGGCGCCGTTGCGTACCTTTATGTCGCGGCGCGGATTATTTATGTCGGCATCCGCGGCTCGATTGCCGTCCCGGAGCTGGTGCTGCTGTTTCTCATGATGCTTGTCCTGTTCGGCGTCAACAGGCAGAATGATGTCCATGAGCTGCCGCTGGTGCTCTGGCGGCGGCTGGACCCTGCCCCTGCGGCAAAGGGCGGGCGCATCGCCCGGTACGCGCTGAATGCGCTGGTCTATGCAGGCCTGTTTGCGATTGCCGATTTGATCTTCGGCATCAATCCGGTGGAGCAGACGGCTGTGCAGATCGCGATGGATTTTGCGATCGGATTGGCGGTGTGGTTCCTTGTGGATCTCATTTACTATGAACACAAGATCAAACAGTACAACAGCTATATCGCCGGACTTGAGGCCGAGGAAAATGACCTGAGCTGACCTGGCCGCGGCGTGCTGACGGCTTCGGCGCACCCATCAAAACACATTGCCCCTGAGCGCTTTGCGGCACTCAGGGGCATCTGCTTTTTGTATTATGAATTTTGCATTATGAAACAGTGTACACCGTTACGGTATTGCCTGCGGTGAAGCTGCCGCAGTCCTTGCCGCCTGCCGTGACCTGATAGGTCGCGTTCGTCAGCAGGTTGGCGCCGGAATAATACACCGAGCGGTAATTGTTTTTCGAGGTCATCGAAAGGATGCTGTTGTTTCCGCTGGTGATATCGACCTGCGTATTTGCAGCCTGTGCGCTGCTGAACACGACGCCGATGACATTGGCCGTCGTCAGTGTGACATCCGGTGCTGCGCAGGAATTGCCGATTGCATAGAACGTGCCGCCGGTCACGCTGAAGGATCCGTCACAGTAGATCGAGCCCTTTTCCTCGCGGACACCGCCGATGAACGTCGAGTACCCGCCGGAGATTGTGATATAGCCGTCGGTCTTGATGCCGTTCGTGCCGCCGTCGCAGTAGAGCGTGCCGTCCCAGATCTCAATGCCGTCATTGGAGTGCAGGCAGGATTTCGCCGCTGTGATATTGAGCGTACCGCCCTTGACGAAGATATCGTCGTCGCTCTGCACGCCGTGCGCATAGACACCGGTAATATTGATCTCGCCCTCACCCTTGAACACGACCGTATCCTCACTGAAGATCGCGCCGTTGTCGGCATCATGCGTGCCGCCGTCAGAGATGTAGTTTTGGGTGCCCGCAACGGAATAGATCGTGACCTTTTTCGCCTGCTGGCAGAAGATCGCGGAGCCGGCCTTATTGGTGATGCTGCAATTATTGAGATGCAGGCGTACCTTTTTCTTCTCTGTTTCAATGTAGATCTGGCCGTTGTCGA
>CAMNJD010000443.1 GCA_946540705.1 uncultured Ruminococcus sp.
AAGGCTTGAGCGAAACTTTTGATATGGGTGCGGAAAAGATATTTGTGTTAACCAGAATTTGTCAACCACCTAAAAAGTTACATACCCAAATGCAAAATGCAAATCCATATCTATAACTCCCCGATTCAGCCACTCCCGTGCTTCCGTGCTGCGCTCACCGTGTGTATCGGAGAACCGGCCTGTCATGTCCCCGGTTTCCCGCTCCCGTACTTCTTCCCGCGCTTGACCAGCCGCGCAGAACGCAGGATCAGAATATCCTCCGCCTGTACCGTCATTGACGGGCGCGGCAAAACTGTCAGTTCTCCGCGCAGCAGAAGCAGAACCTCCTGACCGTAATCCTGCTGGATCGTTTCTATGCGCAGACCGCAAAACTCGTGTTCAGCCCTGACCAGCACCTCCCCGACCTCAGACACATCGCGGAAAGTCTTTAGTGCATGCTCAGACTGCGTATACTGCTCGACAAAGCCCGCGCTGATAATACCGGTCGGGATCGCGACCACACCGACGCCCAGAAACGCAATACAGATCGCCATGAACTTGCCGATCGGAGTAATGGGGTAAATATCGCCGTAGCCCACTGTCAGGAGCGTGGACATGCTCCACCAGATCCCCGAAAAGGCGTTGCGGAATGCGCCGGGCTGTGCATCATGCTCCGCGCCGTACATGCACAGCGATGAGGCCAGCATCAGCACGACAATGATAAATACGGATGACAAAATCTGATTGCGCTTTTCGTACAGGACATTTGTGATGACCTGAAAGGAATCATACTGCGCATTCAGTCGGAACAGATGAAAGATGCGCACGACCCGCAGCATGCGGAACACGATGAAGCCGTCGAGGAAAAAGAACGGCATGATCGTCAGAAGATCGACAACGCCGTCAAAGGAGCGCAGAAAGCGCAGCCGCGCCCGCACGGGCGTCCGGTCCGGATAGAGCAGATCGGCGGTCCAGATTCGGAGCGCATACTCGATGCAGAAGATGCCGACCGTCGCGAGCTCGATGCCCCGCAGCAGCGTGTAAAACGGCTCCAGTGCATCAAAGGTTTCAAGGAACATCACCAGAATGTTCAGAACGATCACAATGACAATGAACCAGTCAAAGGCGCGGCTCGGGAGATCCCCGGTATTGCCGATCTGTAAAATGTCAAAGATACGCTTTTTGCGGGAAATCTGCGGGGTTCTGCGGTTCACAGGCTGTATCCGCCGACCTCGGTCAGCGCCTCCGCATCCGTCGGCAGGGCAATTTCACGGCCTGCATTCTGCTGCGGGGTGAGGTACATCTGCGCGGCATATTCCTCCGCCGAAACGGCATGTCCGTCTGCAAAGTAATTGCCGTTATCATCGCTGAACGAATGCAGCAGCTTGAGTGCCGAGCCGTCATAGACGTAATAATAGGTATCGGTTTTATTTTCCGCCTCGCAGATTTCAATGAGCACCGGCGGGTTATCTGCCGATTCCTGACACAGGAAAAGATGTCCGAACGCCTTGCCGGATTCGCTTTTCAGCTCCGTGAGCACGCCGTCCGCAAAGGTATAGACCGCATACTGCGCCTGCGGTGAGGTGCCGCCTGAGATGATCAGCTCCGGCGTATCGTCACCGTTCAGGTCAGTCAGCGCATACATCGGCTCGGTATCGGCCTCACCGGCATTCGTCAGAAACTGCTTCAGCGCTGCGCCGTAGTTCACATACAGCAGCGATGCGGGGTCTGCCTGCCGCACAGTCGTGGTCACCGTGGCCGCCGCAGTCGCAGTCGTTTTCCTGGAGAGCGTCTCGGTCAGCTCGGCCTCATGAGGATATGTGTATTTGCGCGTGAAATACGGATACTCCTCCTCGCCGGGGATATACCGGGTGGAGACTGTTGTCGTTTCGGTCGTATCGCCGGTCGTGAGGTCTGTTGTGGAGAGATCGGTGCTGTCGGCGGTGGTGAGATCGGCGGTCAGTGTTGTGGTGCGTGCCGTTGTACCCTCCGTCTGTGAAAAGCTGCGGTTCGGTTCGAGGATCTCAAGCTCCGCTTCATCCACATTGGCAGACTGCTCCTTGCGCTGGCGCAGCGTGATCGCCGCGAACGTCAGCAGCGATACGACCGCGAACAGTCCCGCACACATGCCGACAAGGGATAAAATGTGTTTGGCCTTTGAGGCTTTTTTCTTCTTTTTCCGCGGATTCTGACGCGGCTTTGTCTGCTGCACAGGCTGTTGCTGCGGCTGTTTCTGTTCGGTTTCCGGCATGACTGCGTTCTCCTTTCATCAGTAATAGAGTCCGGCGGTGATGCTCTGCGCCGGGGCGGGGTCCTCCCTCTGCATCAGCAGTGCAAAGACAACGCCCGCAATGATGAGGACTGCGGCGGTCAGGAGCAGGTACACGCGGATGCGCCGCATTGTGCCGATCTGCCGCCGGAACTGTTCGGCGGTGATCCGGTGTGTCCGTCCGCATTTTCTGCGCGGACGCTGTCTGCGGCGGATCTGCTGCGCACGGTGCCGGGCGGCACGGCGCTCCTGCGGGGTCGGTGTCCCGGCATATTTCCGGATCGCCGGAAACTGCTCGGCTGCCGTCAGGGGCGGTGCAGCTTCGGCAGGGGGCGCGCTGCTGCTGTCGTGATGCACGGAGGGATCCTCCTCCCAGCTCCGCACAAAGCTGCCGGCGCGGGCATCCATTTCGCGGTTTGCGTCGCGGATCGCACGCTGTTTTTTTGCGTCATCGGATTCCCATTCGAGCTTCCGCTCCTCCATGCCCGACACCTCCCGGCACTGTGTAAACACCAGTGTATAATTATCTGAATTTATCATACCAGAAAAATGTGAATAAGAAAAGACCTCCCGCTGTACTCTGTATGAATGCACAAATCGCCTCGCCCTGATTTGCACATTCTGCACAAACGCTTTGGGTCAGAGCAGATTCCGGAGCACGCAGTACAGCAGGAACACACCGATGCAGGCGTACAAAAATCCTGTTTTGTGCGGGAACAGATGATGCGGATGCCCCGCCAGTTCCAGCCAGCATTCCGCATACCGGAGCAGACCGATCAGCAGCAGAAACGGGATCCCGGCGTTCTCCCGCAGCGCCTCCGCGAGATCAAAGCGGGTGAGCGCATAGACGCTGTGTGTCATGCCGCAGCCCGGACATTTTTGTCCGGTGAGTGTCCGCAGGACACAAGGGGGCAGAAGGGGCTCGGCAAACCGCGCATAGAGCGCCTTCAGCAGCCGCAGCAGGCCAAAGGCCGCAAACGGCAGAGCCGCGAGCAGCACTGCGGCATGCGATTTTTTCAGACGGTGCGTGATTTTTGCAGGCACGGGCGGCTCCTTTCCTCTCTTGTGAATCGAAACTCAGAAAAAATATATCGAAAAACGATAATTTTCTATTGACAAACGGAACATGATGTGCTATAATAGGGACAACAAAACACTGCGAAGGAGCGTGTCCCGAATATGAAATGCAAATGGACCTCTGACAATTCCCTGCTGCTGACCCGTGTGCTGACGCTGGCCGTGCTGTTTCTCGCAGCGGCGGCGCTGTTCTGCATTCCGATCATTACCGAATGGTATGACGCGGTATCGGAGCAAAAGCCGATCCGCACGGTGCTGAATATCGTGCTCTATGCCTCCGACCTGACCGGTATGTTTGCGGTCTGGGAGCTGCACCGTCTGCTCACCAACATCGCAAAGCAGAAGCTCTTTGTTCAGGAAAATGTCACCTGCTTCCGGCTGATCTCGTGGTGCTGCTTCGCGGTCGCGGCGATCTGGGCCGTGCTGACGTTCTGGCGGCTGCTGGCACTGTTTGTCGCGCTGATCGCAGCGTTCGCGGGACTGATCCTGCGCGTGCTGAAGAATCTGCTGGAGCAGGCGGTTGCGATGCGCGAAGAAAACGACTATACAATATAATAAAGGAGCGTGGCGAAATTGCCGATCATTGTGAATCTGGATGTTATGATGGCGAAGCGGAAGATCTCCGCCGGAGATCTCGCAGCGCGCATTGACATTACCCCTGCAAATCTTTCGATCCTCAAAAACAACAAGGCCAAGGCGGTGCGTTTCTCGACACTGGAAGCGATCTGCCGGGAACTGGACTGTCAGCCCGGCGATGTGCTTGAGTACATCCCCGGGGAAGCATCAAACGGTGCGGCCATGCCGTAATACGGGGCATATGCCCCGATCCTGAATTGCACCTAATCTGTCTGCCGGAAGGCGCCCCGGCCGGGATGCGGTGCATGCACATCAGGCAAATTTATCCGAAATCCGCGTAAATACATACGAAAGGAAGATTACAATGGAGAACAATCTTAATCCGGTCAGTTCTATTGAACCGCTGCCGGCCGGTGAACCGCCGGTGCATCCGCAGTTGGAAGCGCAGCCGCTCCCGGTTTATCCGCAGGCTGTCCGCATTCCGAAATATGAGCTGAAGCCGCACGACAGCATCCTTGCATGGCTCTGTCTGCCGCTGGGCATCTTTCTTGTGCGGGGGATTTTCTGCCGTACAGACGGCTTTCAGGCGACGGCATTTTTCCTGCTGCTGTTCACGCTCGGCGAGGTCTATGTAAGACGGTGCGGCTGCAAGCCCGGCCGTGCGCATGCGCTGCTCGGGGGACTGATCTGTCTGTTTTCGGCGGTCTTTTCGCTGACTGCCAATGCGCTGATACACGGGCTGTGCTTTCTGCTGCTGGTCTGTCTGCATATCTGGCGCATTCACGCGGTCTGCGGGAAAACAGGCATTGTCACACGCTTTTTCGCTGCCGATCTGCATGATTCTGCGGTGCGCTCCCCGCTGCGGCATATGGATGCCGCGCCGTCCGCGCTGACCGAATGCTTCCGGAAAACAGGCAAGGGCGCCGTGCTGCGGTCCGTGCTGACCGGGCTGCTCGTGACCGTTCCGCTGACGGTTCTGGTCGCGGTACTGCTCGCCCGTGCCGATTCGGGCATGGAACGGATGATGCAGAGCGTGAAAGGACTGTTCACGGACGATGCGCGGGTGCTGATCATTCAGGCAGTATGCGGGGTCATAGCCGGATTCTGGCTGTTCGGCGGCTTTATCGGCGGTGCGATGCGTGCAGATGCCGAGCCGCTCCCGGATGACAGCATCCATGCCGCAAGACTCAGCAAATTCCGGGTCATCCCGAACGCCGGACTCTATGCCGGTGTTACGCCGATTTGCATGCTGTATCTGATCTATGTGATCTCGCAAACGGGATATTTTCTCTCTGCATTCGCCGGAAAGCTGCCAAAGGGGCTGCTCTACTCCGAATATGCGCGGCGCGGCTTCTTTGAGCTCTGCGCGATCGCGGTCATCAATCTTGTAGTGATCCTGGTGCTGACAGGCTGCGCGAAGGAGCGTCAGCAGAACGGCCGCCGCTGCCGCCTGCTGACCGGTTATGCGGTCGTGTTCTGCGGCGTGACGCTGTTTATCATCGCGACTGCATTCGCAAAAATGCTGCTTTACATTCACGCATGCGGCCTGACCCGCCTGCGCATCTATACGGCCTGGTTCATGCTGCTGCTGACGGTTGTATTTCTGGTGCTGCTCATCCGGCAGTTCACCGAAAAGCTCCCGGCCGCAAAGGTTCTGGCTGCGTCATTTGTCCTGCTGTTCGGGCTGCTCTGCTTCTCGCGCCCCGATGCGCTGATCGCACAGAGCAATTTGCAGCGTTATGCGTCCGGTTCCCTTGCAGACCCGGATGTGAACATGCTGTGCAGTCTGTCAGATGATGCCTACACGGTCATGGCAGAGCACCGGGATATTCTGGCGCAGTGCAATATGCTGGATTATTTCGAGATCAACGCTGCAAGGCGCATCCGCAGCTATGACGAGGATGCGTCCGGGGGCTGGAATCTCAGTTCCATGCGGCTGCGGGCGGTGATGCAGTCATGAGCACGCGGGCAGTACGGCTGAGCGCGGCGTTCTCCGCACTGCTGCTGCTCGGCAGCGAAATTCTCATCGGCATGTATGCGCACGGCTGGGTGCGGAATTATCTGGGTGATGTGCTTGTGGTGATGCTGCTGTATGCGCTTTGGCGGGCGGTATTCCCGCACAGGCCGGCATATGGCGGGCTGTTGCCAGCGGCGATCCTGATGTTTGCGTTCGGTGTGGAATTCTTGCAGCTCTGGGGGTTTGCGGATAAGATGCACATTACGAACCGGCTGCTGCGCATTATCATCGGAACCGGGTTTTCTGTCATCGACCTGATTTCCTATGTGCTCGGCATTCTGCCCTGCCTGCTTTGTGAGTTATTATATCACAATATGCAGAAAAGTGCAATGGGAGCAGTCAGAAAAAATATACAGTGAGACAGCATGGGTGCAAAAACGGCGCTGGGCAAATATGCAGAAAAGTGCAAGCAGCGTAAGACAGATACCTATATAGAAGTTTTGCCCCTGAGAGTTACAAAGCACTCAGGGGCATTGTGCATATTTATGTTGCTAAGCTAAATCAGAATATATCATAGTATGGTTTCGGCTTTATGATCTTGATTATATGTCCGAATGTTTATTTTAACTGGGCGCGGGGCGCGAATGCGAGGGGAAGAA
>CAMNJD010000444.1 GCA_946540705.1 uncultured Ruminococcus sp.
ATCTCCATAAATCAGGATCCGGAATGCAGGGGACCGTATATCATCAGACAGTGGAACAATCCCGAAAATGTGTTTGCACTTGTGAAGCCGCTTGCGGACGGTGAATACGCGATAGGTATGTTCAACCTCAGCGATAAGCGGGCAGAGATGTCATTGCAGTTCTATGATATCGGTCTGCCTGTATCTTCCGGCAGAGGACTGGAGCTGTATAACTGCTATTCCCATTCCGTCACCGGCACATTCACAGAAAGATATGTGACACAGCTTGATTCCCACGGCTGTGATGTTTTCAAGGCGAGGGCGGTAAAGGTCTGATGCCGGATTACAAGAACTGTAAGGAATGCGGCGCAGAGATCCGTGCGGACGATATCGCAATTCACCGCAAGCTGATAGACCGGGGCGCCGATACGTTTTTCTGCATTGACTGTCTCGCAGGAAAGCTCGGATGCAGGCGCTGCAATATTGAAGAACTGATCGAATACTACCGCAGCACGGGAAAATGTTCGCTGTTTGTGTGAGTTTACAGCGTAAAGCCGGCAGAGTCTGAGGCTCTGCCGGCTATTAATATTTCGCCGTTACAGTAGAAATATCGCTTCCGTAAACCTTTGTCCAGCTGACGGTTTATAATAATGCTGCATACCCATGATCTTGTCACAGCAGAAGCAAAAGCACTGTCAGCACCGCCGTCGGAACTGTCACCGTATCCCATTCCGAGGACGAGAACAATTCTGTTGCAGCTCCGACAAGCGCGCCGAGAAGTACGACAGGGACTATGCCGAACGGGTAACCTCCCCAAAGGCACAGGAGCAGATAACCCGCAAGAAAGCTCACGATGAACATTGCCGCCGTGCCTTCCCACGACTTTCTGCCGTTTATAGGGGGAAAGCCGATTTTATGCTTTCCGAACGGAATGCCGACCAAAGCCGCCGCGGCATCGCCTGTTCCCCACATGAGTATCGCGGCTGCGGCTATGTCCGGTTTGCCGAGAAGCCCCCACGCGACAGCTATGACCGCTGCGAACATAAAGAACAGCATCAGAAGGCTCTTTTTGATCTCGCCGGGCGATTTCTCCACAAACAGCTTTGCGTACCAGTTTTTACCCTCAAAAGCTGCGAGCATTGGATATATCACCAGCGCGATTATTACAGAAGTAAGCGCCGCAGCCAGCCACGACTCGGTCAGCAGCATCATCACCGTAAAGCATGTGAATGCCACGATATGCAGCAGCTTCCGGAAAACGAAGGACGGCACTTTTGTAAGAAAGCGTATCGGCAGCAATACCAGCACACAGGGGATAATGAATAGTATGAGCCTGCCGAAACAGCCTGCGGTCTGCATCAGAACAGAGCTTTCGGTCATGTCGGGGAAGAAGTTGAGCAGCAGCATTGCACCGCCCAAAAGCGTCAGTACAGTTCCGGTCACAAGACCTACGGTGCGGTTGTCGGCTTTGTTGGCAAAGCGCGCCGAAACAAGCGATGCGGCAGTAGCGACTACAATGCACAGCAGCATTACGTCCCATTTTTCAAGTATTATCGCCGGGTGTATCAGTATATGGCTGAAAGAGGCAATGAGCGCGGTAAATGTCATGATAAATGTGCTTGTGCCGACAGCTGTTTTCAGCTCCATACCGAGAAAAGCCGTGAACACAACCAGCATCATCATTCCTCCGCCGGTGCCGACAAATCCTGTGCCGAAGCCGATTGTAAGCCCGAAGAAGAGAGAGACCGCGACGCCTTTCCAATTAAGTTTTTCGCCTTTTGCCGATGATTCCCTGCGTGTAGTGTCCGGTTTTATCAGAAAGCGGATACCGATGAAGAATGTCAGAAACAGCGTAAAGCTGCCGAGCACAACATTCCCCGCAATAAACGCGACATAGCTTCCTACAGTACACATAGCCAGAATACATACGAGCATTATCCAGCTACGCCGGAGATCAATATTCTTATTCTTCGAGTAGGTGTATGCGGTCACAGCCGAGCCGAGAGAGAATCCGCCGAACGCTCTGTGGTCACGGCTGGCTTTCAGATCGTCCTGCGAGGTGCTTTCCGCATAGGTGTGGAACTTTCCCTCTACCACAGGAATCAGATATTCCTCGAAGTCACGATGAAACTGTCTGAACTCCGCAACAGAACCGGAAAAGCCCGTGTCGGAATTGTCGTTGTAGAATGTGGCGGATACAAATATCGTAGGCGGAATATCGCCCTTAGCGATCATATTGTCCAGCATATCCGTGATGTTTGCATACTGAAAATACTCACCTGCACGACCGCCCCAACCGTGCATCAAGTAGCAGATGTTGTAGCGTGTTTCGGTGTCGTTTTCATCGTAGCCGTAGGGAAGATAGACGTATGCGGTCTTGGTAATATCGCTCCCGTCACGGACAAAGTCCTTGCTGTCATAAGTGATCTGCGTAACCGTCAGCCGTTTTATCTCACCAACGCTAAATCGCTTACATTCATTATTATAGATTTCCTAATAATATAATCTTATGTATCTGTCAAAGAATGTATATCATCTTTTATACTATAACTCCATAGGCTAGACAATTTACTGATAGGTTTTTTCATTACCAATTTATATACCTTATCAAGAACAAAACTAATTAAAATAATTGCCGCTGTAACCGCGAGGATATGAATTAACATAATTGGAAGCATTTCATTGACATATTTTTCAATTCCTACATGCGTTATTAAATAGTTATGTATAAGATATACTGTTAAAGCGCATCCAGACAGTGTC
>CAMNJD010000445.1 GCA_946540705.1 uncultured Ruminococcus sp.
AAAGGCTTGAGCGAAACTTTTGATATGGGCTCAGCAAAAGATATTTGTGTTAGCCAAAATTTGTCAATCACCCAAAAAGTTACATACCCAAAAATTTTTTGTGAGATGTAATCAGCCGTGATAAAATGTTGTCTTTCTTAGTGAAGCGCTTCATAAAGCTGACAGAAAAGAGGTGTGCAGATGCAGGACAATGATCTGATCGCGATGTATTTTGCGCGGGATGAACGTGCCGCAGAGGAAAGTGACCGCAAATTCGGCGGCTACTGCTACACGGTCGCATACAATATTCTCGGCAATGCGCAGGACGCAGAGGAATGCGTCAATGATACGCTGGTGCGGCTCTGGGAGAGCATCCCGCCGGCAAGGCCGGAGAATCTCTACGCCTACACCGCCGCGATCACGCGAAATCTCGCAAAAAACCGCCTGAAATCCAATCAGGCACAGCGGCGCGGCGGCACAGAGCTCCCCGCTGTTCTCGATGAGCTGCGGGACTGCACCGATCCTGACACCGTGGAGCAGGAGCTCGACCGGCGGGCACTGGGCGATGCGCTGAACCGTTTTCTCGGCACGCTGAAGCCCGATCACCGCAGGATCTTTGTGCAGCGGTACTGGTATCTGTGCCCTGTGGATGAGATCGCGGAGAATCTGGAGCTGACAAAATCCAAGGTCACTGTCACACTGATGCGCACCCGAAAAAAGCTCGAAGCTTTCTTAAAGGAGGAGGGGTACTTATGAAGCCGGAGACTTTATTTCAGATCATGGATGAGATCTCGCCGGACTATATTGCGGAGGCCAGGCCGAAGAACACCCGCACACGCCCCGGACATGCAACTGCAAGGACAAAGGCAAGGGCTGCGGCGGAGGACGGGATTTTTGCGGCGCAGCGCCCTGTCATGCAGAAACGGAGAAAGGATAACACCATGAAAGGCAGCATTTTACAGCGCTTCACGACCGGCATGGTTGCGGCGGCAGCGCTTGCCGTATTTGTCGGCGGCGGTGTATTCATCGCCAAGCAGCAGAAGGATAAAAGCGCAATGAGCAGCAGCACCCCTGCGTCCCAGATCGCGGAGCAGCGCCCCGAAAACTTCCTCGGCGGCACCGGTGCGGTTCACGCGATGCAGTCAGCCGAACCGGGCGGATTGGCCATGTATGACGATGAGAATTTCTATTTCGGCGGCCTGACCGTTCCGCGCAGCGGCGCACTTCAGGAGAATGCTACATTGCAGGCAGATCATCTGTCCGACATTCTCTGGGACGGCGAACGGTTCTACCGGAGGGACGGCGGAACGCTCAGTCTGCTGGATACGGACGGAACACAGACACCGTTCTTTGATGCATCTCAATACACATTTCCTAATTATTATCCGACCGACAGAAATCTGATCACTGCGATCTATCATCTCAGCGGTGACAACTATGTGATCGTTATGGTTCCGCAGAAGCTTCAGGACGGTCAGGTCGAGGCAAGCTACGGCCGCGCTGCCGTCTTCTACCGGGCAGACACCGGAAAGATTGAGATTCTCGATGAAACCAATGTGATGCGGTGGGAGACTTTGCTCCGCGACGGAAACGGCGGATTCTATGTTCTTCCGGCGGATGATTCCGACGGTGAGACATGGGTGTATCATCTCATTGAGGAAGAAAATTCGATGACATCCATTTACAGCCCCGCAGAAAAGCCGATCACACCGGGAAGCATGTATCTCACACCCGACAACAAGACGCTGTATTACCGCCCGATGGATTCGGATGAACTGCGGAAGGTCAGCACGTCTGAGCTGACGATCCGGCAAACCGGCAGCGTCAATACCGAAGCGGTGCTGGAGCATGTGCCGGCGGACGGCTGTCTGGCATATGACGGAACCCTTTTCGTGTTCAATCCGGAACGAACCCAGATTGAACGCACCGACCTGGAATGGAACACGCAGGAGCTGCTCTGGCGGGCAGTTGATGATGATAACATGCCTGAGGAATTCCGTGCGGCGTTTGACGCTGACGGCATGCAGATGCTCGCAGTGGATGAGAATTATCTGTTCGTGCAGTTCGGCACGGATGCGCAGTTCGGTCTGCTTGACCGCAAGACCCGCGAAATGCGCTATATCACGGTCACGGATACGCAGGAACAGACCGACGAGCCGCAGAATGCGGAGCAGCAGCTCCCGGAGGGCACCGCGCCTCCGACCGCAGAAAGCAATATTTACGGCGGCGAGGGCAGGCTCCGCATCGTGAAGCCGCTCTGGAAGTACGGCGGACTGCTGCGCGATGACCGTTACTTCTACTACGGCGGCATGAAAATCAACGCAGACGGCAATGCCGAATACGGCGGCATCAGCAGATTGCCTGCGGTATGGAACGGACACCCTGTCATTACCGACAGCGAGCAGCTCTATACACAAGAGAACGGCATCATCCGGTCGCTTGACGCTGCGGGCAATGAAACACTGTTCTATGAGGTGCCGGGCGTCTGGATGTACAATGACGATCACAGCGGCTACCTTGAGGAACATGTCAGCGATATCGAGGTCCTCGCCCTCCGGCATATCTATGACGATGTGTACGTGATCGCCGGCACTGCCCGCACAACAGACACCAATGAAGCCTGCAATTTCGCCTACTATTTCAGGCACGCAAACTTTGAAGAAACCGGCAGCTCCGATGACTGCGGCTACTACTGCCTGCCGGAGCATCTTGTGGTCGGGCAGGACGTCAACCGCCTCGCAGACCTGATCCCTGCACCGGAGAAAAAGGGATTCTACTGCTATGAGGCGGCCAAAGGACGCATTGTATTCGTGCCCTGCCACGAAGATGCCGACTGGAAGGTCAACCGCGTTGTCAGCCCGTATACCGATCAGATTCACGCGAATAGCTGGACGGTCAAGGACGGCACGCTCTATTATCTCAACAGCGACGGCGAATTCTGCAAGCATGTGATCTCGGATGATGCTGTCGTGTATCTGGATCCGAATACCGGCAGGGAATATGACACCACCGATGCAGAATATGCAAAGAATGCAGAAAAGACCGTGCTTACCGCGCCGGAGGGAACCCTCAGAGCGCTGTACTTCGGCGGCAGTACCGTCTATGCGCTCCTGAACAACGACACGGTCTGTGCAGCAGATCTCAGCGAGCCGGAGCAGTGGACGGAAATCTTCCGGAATCAGGACAACAACTCCGACAAAAAGGAGGTCGCGGCGATCACCGGCGGCGTTGCAGCGAATGACAGACTGCTGCTCATGGCTGTTGACGGTCAGGATCATCAGGTCTTCCTGCAAATCTTCCCGGATCGGCCCTATGCATTTGTCTTGACGACCTGACAAATCAAGCGATACGATATCTTTGATACAATTTGATGCAAACACCGGCGGGAGGCTCACCGCCGGTGTTTTGCTGCGTCCGGACAGCCGTGTATCAAAAGCCGCTGATACTTCCAAAACATTCCTATGATAAAACGAACAAAAAAGTCTACAATACTAACACGGCAGCAAAAACGGCATGAAGCACTGCAAACGGGCAGACAGCTTCACCGCTGCTGCCCGATCATGCAATTCTGATGATGAAAAGAGATAAGGAGAGATTCACAATGAAGGGTGAAATGACACAGAAGGGCAAGGAAGCCCTCGAACGGTTCAAGATGGAGTCCGCAAATGAGGTCGGCGTGACCCTGAACAAGGGCTACAACGGCGATCTGACCTCCCGCCAGGCCGGTTCGATCGGCGGACAGATGGTCAACCTGATGGGTCCGGAACAACAATGGGAGTTCATGCGGAACGATGTGAAAAGTCAAGAACATACGAGAATTTTGACAATCGGCATTCAGCTGGGCGTTTGAATTTCAGGATGATATTGCTTCATTTGTATGATTATATTGTTCGATATGACTATATTGCTGTTTACATAAAACAACCCGTCCCGCAGGTGATTGCTGCGGGACGGGCTTTGTTATGGTTTATGCTGGCAGAGTGTTCCGGCATGAAGCCGGTGCAGGAATGGAATCCGGCCTCTGCTTCGTGTCATCCGGTGCGGAGATATACCCGTTAAACGGGTATTTTTTTCGGTACAAGAAGATGATGCGCGTATATGATTCTTTTCCCGCATCATACTATCAGGGGAGGGATGCATTTTGAAGAAGCAGGATTCACAGGAGCTTGCAGTGAAGAAGCTGACACTGACTGTATGGGCGCGGATACTATATAAAAAGGGCATGATTGATTCTGCGCGGCTGAACCGTATGACTGCGATGATCGAGAATCTGAAGGGGACGAAGCCAGGGCGGACGATGAAAACCTCCTGACGAACGAATTGAAAAAGCTGCACATGAAAATTCTCCCTGTTATTCAGACGGCAGGGAGAATTACTTTTCATTATAAACATTAAGCAAATGATTGGCGCGGGATCCCTTTTCTGTATATCCGGATTTGGGGTTGTAATTGAACCGATCTGTTAATGATTTTGGTGTCATAGTGCCTTGGGGTGTTGCTTCTCTTGTGTCCTTCTTTGAGATTATAATTGTCAGATTGGTAAAAAGCAGACTATTATATTGTAAAAATGCACAAATATCATACGGGAAATTTGCGACATAAGTATTTTCCATTATTTTTTCGCATCATTTGCAGCTCTGCGCTTGACAGTATCGCTGAGATGTGATAAAATAAACTTGTCGTATCATATCCGGATGTACTTTACATATTGTATCAGACGATATTTATGCAGAGATGTGTCAGAATATGTTTTTCGTCCGCAATCATACAAGCAGATCAGGATGATATTAGAATCCGAAGTCAGCGAGGATAGGAAAATGGGAAGAAATGTAAATTATGCTAAGCGTACAATGATTATTGGCGGCGGCGCTGCTGCTCAGATGCTGCTGAAAGAAATCCGCAATGCGCAGCAGTCCCCCTACGAGGGTGACAAATACGCCGCGCAGTTTGAGCCGGTATGTATCATTGACAATGATCCGAAAAAGCAGGATACGCTGATCATGGGTGTTCGTGTCGTCGGTACGACATCAGATATTCCTAACATGGCAAAAAGACACCGTATCGAACAGATTATTCTGGCGATCCCTTCTTTGCAGGAGGATGCCAGAAAGCTTATCATTGATCTGTGTAATGAGACGAAACTGCCGCTCAAGATAGTTCCGTTTATCGGTACGCTGATCTTGGGGGAGAATACCAGTCTGCTCGGTCAGGTGCGCGATATCAAGACCGAGGAGCTTCTCGGCCGTGATCCGGTGAAATTTAACAACAAAAATATCAAAGCCTTTATTCACGACAAAATCTGCATGGTTACGGGTGGCGGTGGCTCCATCGGCTCGGAGTTGGTGCGCCAGATTTCCAAATACCATCCGAAACAGGTTATCATTGTTGATATCTATGAGAATAATGCCTATGATATCCAGCAGGAGCTTGTTATGGAATACGGTGATGAGCTAAATCTTGTCACGCTGATTGCATCTGTTCGTGATTATTATCGCATGAACCAGATTTTTGATCGCTACAAGCCTGATGTCGTATTCCATGCGGCGGCACACAAACATGTTCCGCTGATGGAGGCCTCTCCGATGGAGGCAATCAAGAACAATGTCATTGGCACTTTTAATGTTGCAACGCTTGCGCAGTTCCATAATGTCAAAAAATTTGTGATGATTTCTACAGACAAGGCAGTTAATCCTACAAATGCAATGGGTGCTTCTAAACGATGCTGCGAGATGATCGTGCAGTATCTTGCACAGCAGCATGAGGGGTGTACGGAATTTGTCGCGACCCGCTTTGGCAATGTGCTCGGTTCAAACGGTTCAGTTATTCCGGTTTTCAAAAAGCAGATTGAGCAAGGCAGACCAGTGACCGTCACGCACCCGGATATTATTCGCTATTTTATGACAATTCCGGAGGCAGTCAGCCTAGTCATGGAGGCAGCTGCAATGGCGCACGGCGGTGAGATTTTTGTTCTGGATATGGGCAAGCCGGTCAAGATTGTCACGCTGGCTGAAAACCTGATCCGGATGTACGGTAAGGAGCCGTATGTCGATGTGCCGATTAAGTTTACGGGGCTGCGTCCGGGTGAAAAACTCAAAGAGGAGCTTCTGATGCAGGAGGAGGGGCTGAAAAAGACCGCCAATAAGCTCATTTATATCGGGAAACAAATCGAAATAAACTGTGATACATTTATTCACGATTTGATAGAGCTCCGCGATGCAGCAAAAGAAAATGACGAAGCTACTGCGATTGCAGCGCTGCATAAGATCGTTCCGACTTTCACGACACCGGAGAAGTTTAATCATGAAGCGCTGATAGGTGTGTAATCGGGCAGCGCATGAAAAACAGATAAAAGAAAAGGAGAAAAACTATGTGTGGAATAGTTGGATTTACAGGAAATAGGCAGGCTGCGCCTGTTCTGCTGGACGGACTGTCAAAGCTGGAATACCGCGGATATGATTCCGCGGGCATCGCCGTGCGTGACGGCGAAAGCAAAACCGAGATCATCAAAGAAAAGGGTAAACTGAAGGTGCTTGCTGAGATGACCGACTACGGCAAGGCCGTCAAGGGCACCTGCGGCATCGGCCACACCCGCTGGGCAACACACGGCGAACCCTCTGCCGTCAATGCGCACCCGCATTCAAGTGATGACGGCAATGTGATTGCTGTTCACAACGGCATCATCGAGAATTTTCAGGAGCAGCGTGAAAAGCTCATCAAAAAGGGCTATGTGTTCCATTCCCAGACTGATACCGAAGTCGCGGTCAAGATGATCGACTACTACTATAAAAAGTATTCTCAGCAGCCCATTGAGGCGATTGCCCGTGCGATGGTTCGTATTCGCGGCTCCTATGCGCTTTGTGTCATGTTCAAGGATTTTCCCGGTGAGATCTACTGCGCCCGCAAGGACAGCCCGATGATTATCGGCATCGCAGACGGCGAAAGCTATGTTGCATCCGATGTTCCGGCAATCCTCAAATATACCCGTAATGTCTATTATATCGGCAATATGGAGATTGCAAAGCTCGAAAAGGGCAATGTGACCTTCTACAACATTGACAGCGAAGTGCTGGAAAAGCAGCTCACCGAGATCAAGTGGGATGCGGAATCCGCAGAAAAGGGCGGTTATGAGCATTTCATGCTGAAAGAGATTCACGAGCAGCCGAAGGTCATCCGCGACACAATCAATTCTGTCGTGACGGACGGAAAGGTGCATTTTGACAGCGTGAACCTCACCGACGAGGAAATGCAGCAGATCGGGCTGATTTATATTGTTGCCTGCGGTTCAGCCTATCATGTCGGTATGGATTTGCAGTATGTGATTGAATCTCTGACATCTTTGCAAGTGAGAGTTGAGCTTGCCTCTGAATTTCGTTATCGCAAAATGACGCTGAATAAAAAGAGCCTTGTCATTGTCATCAGCCAGTCCGGTGAGACCGCCGACACCCTCGCTGCGCTTCGTGAAGCGAAAGAACAGGGTATCAAGACACTCGGTATTGTCAATGTGGTCGGTTCGTCTATTGCACGTGAAGCTGATAATGTGTTCTATACGCTCGCTGGGCCGGAGATTTCTGTTGCAACGACAAAAGCCTACAGCACACAGCTCGTTGCAGGTTATCTGCTTGCGCTGCAATTTGCAAAGGCGCGCGGTGAGATCGAAGAAACAAAATACAACGAGCTGCTCGAAGCGATCTACTCGATTCCGGATAAGGTTGAGCGGATTCTGGAGGACAAGGAGCGCTTGCAGTGGTTCTCTGCAAAGCTCATCAATGTCGGAGATGCATTCTTCATCGGCCGCGGCATCGACTATGCGATCGGCATGGAAGGCAGCCTGAAGCTGAAAGAGATTAGCTATATCCACTCGGAGGCATACGCAGCCGGCGAGCTCAAGCACGGCCCGATTAGCCTGATTGAAAACGGAACGATCGTCATCAGCATTGTGACGCAGAACGGCTTGATCGAGAAAACTGTCAGCAATATGGTTGAGGTCAAGAGCCGCGGCGCAAAGGTTATGGCCGTCACCGAAACAGGCAACTATTTCCTTGAAGATACGGCAGAATTCGTCTGCTATGTACCGCGCATCGAGCCGCTGTTTGCGGGCAGCCTGAGCGTCATTCCGCTCCAGCTCCTGAGCTACTATGTCTCGATCGGCAAGGGGTTTGATGTGGATAAGCCGCGCAATCTCGCAAAATCAGTGACGGTTGAGTAACATAATGTTTGAAGTGATTAAGATAACTGAATAACAGGTTTCACGATATCTTGATGATTCCATCACCGATGACAAGTATTTCAAGTTCAAATATCCACAGCACAATCTCGTGCGCACGCGCTGTCAGCTTGCGCTTACAAAGGATATCATGTGCAAGCAGGAAGGACTCGAATGGATTGTCAGCGAAACGGTCGGTGAGGTTTCGGAAAAAAAACGTTACAAAAGCACCCTGAGCTCAAATGGTCCAGGGTGCTTTGCAATTCTGTAAAGCGGCCTTTTATGCTCCCTGTCGAACCTGATGGGTCCGGAACAACAATGGGAGTTTATTCGGGAGGATATCAAAAACATTGGACATACGCGGATTTTGACGTATTCGATTCAGATTGGAATTTAGGAGGCGTAAAAATGGCACAGTTTACATATATTTATCTTTGTACGATATGACGGAAAATTATTAGTTCTATATTGCTGTAAATCGGCGGGGAATTGCGTTTTGTTAATCATTATTTTGCTTAATCCGCAAATCAAATTAACAATCGGATGAATGAAATCGCAGCCACAAAAATCATAAAACTGACGATAAGAATGCCCGCCAAGCAGTTCCCGAAAATCATCGGAGGCTGCTCGGCGGGCATGCGTGTTACTCGTCTTTCATGATTCTGTCAATGTTCGGAAAACAATGTAATGAACCACAAAAAAGTTATGGCTGCATTCGCAGGAGGTTTTGTAGACAGTGGCGTTTTGTGTATATTCTGCCGAAGTTCTGAATTCTTGTTTTCCTCTTGATTTTTGCACCGAGATCGTGTATAATAATATCAAATCACGATTTACTAAATCACGATTAGATATATGGAGGCGGTATGATGTTTATCGGCAGAAAACAGGAATTGCAGTTTTTAGAGGACAGCTACAACAGCAAAAACGGGCAGCTTGTCGTCCTTTATGGTCGGCGGCGTGTCGGCAAGACGGAAACGCTGCGCGAATTCTGCAAGGGCAAACCGCATATCTTTTACTCCTGCCGCGAGGTATCAGACAGATTGCAGCTTCGGAGCTTCTCCGCGAAGATTCTGCATGAGGATATTCCGGCGGCACACTATATAAATGAGTTTGCCGATTGGGAAACGGCACTTCGCAGTATCACCGATCTGCCATACGGGGAGAGCAAAAAATTGCTCATCATCGACGAATTTCCGTATATTTGCAAGGGCAATGAGAGCATTCCGTCGATTCTGCAAAACCTTTGGGATGAGGTTTTGAAGGATGAAAATGTGATGATCGTTCTCTGCGGCAGTGCGATGAGCTTCATTGAAAAAGAATTGCTGGCAGAAAAGAATCCGCTGTACGGCAGAGCAACCGGTATCTATAAGATGGAGTCGATGGGCTTCTATGACGCGGTGCAGTTCTTCCCCAACTATTCCGACCGCGACAAGATCATCGCCTATGCAATTCTCGGCGGCATCCCGCACTATCTGCGGCAGTTTGACCCGGAGCTTTCGCTGGATGAGAACATCAAAAAGAACATTCTCACAAAAGGCTGTGCGCTGTATAGTGAGGTGGAATTTTTGCTGCGGCAGGAACTGCGCGAAACGCCTCTCTATAATTCGATCATCGAAGCCGTGGCGCTCGGCAGCACCAAGCTCAACGACATCAGCACAAAATCGCTGGTTGATGATACCTCGAAAACCAGCGTGTATCTGAAAAATCTGATCGAACTGGAGATCATCGAGCGGGAGTTTTCTGTAGACGACGGCACTAAGGAGCGTGCGAATACGAACCGCGGGTTGTATCGGCTGACAGACAACTTCTTCCGCTTCTGGTATGCGTATGTGTTCACCAACTATTCCGAGCTGGAAAGCGGCGATGTAGACGGCGTGTATGAATATGCAATTAAGCCGAATCTGCATGAATTTGCATCATTTGCATTTGAAGATGTGTGCCGCGAATATGTGCGGGAGATGCAGAAGCGAAATGCGCTGCCGTTCCGCTATCAGCGCATGGGGCGCTGGTGGGGCAAAACGACTGTCCGGCGAAAGGATAGCATCGAGGCACAGGAAACAGAGATCGACCTGCTTGCCGTATCCGCGAAAGGCGATCAGTATCTTGTCGGCGAATGCAAGTTCAAGGGCAGACCATTCAGCTATGGTGAATACCTCGACACCCTTGCCAAGCTGACACCGCAGAAGGAAAATGCCGATTTCTACTACTATTTGTTCTCCGAAAGCGGGTTTGACGAGAAACTGACGATGGAGGCTAAGAAAAATGAACGAGTTGCGTTGATTGGGTTGGATATGATCATAAATATGCAATAGACTTCAAACGGCACAGAGAGATTTTCGTTTCAGTATCATAGCAGCACCTCTTATGGTAATGCGTGAGTTTACTAGTCTTTAAAAGCTGAACAATGCGCAGGTTTGTATTTGCTCCAAAACAGTATAATACGCAGGTTTGTGATTGTTATACCCCATGGAGAAGATAAAGTCAACTTGTACTTGTTAAGCAAAGCAGACACAAAAAATGCCCGCCAAGCAGCTTCCGAAATAACGGAGTCTGCTCAGCGGGCATATGTGTTATTCGTCTTTACTGATTCTCTCAATATGACAGGTGTGTTGTTTCGTTTTGCTGTTATAACTGGTGCCGACTAAAACAATCTCGCCGTAATAATCTGCAAGAACAGCAGGATAGTTTCTGTCCCTGATCTGCCGGATCGCAGCATCGGCAGTCTCCTCCCATTTCAGCTCGATCACCATGGCGGGGTAGGCTGTATCGGGCAGCGGCAGATAAACCAGATCTGCGAGCCCCTTGCCGCTTGGAAGCTCCTCCACCTTCATGAAATAATCCACACAGGTGATATATGCAAACTTGATCGTATAGCGAAGCGCCTGTTCATTATTGTAATGACCGGGACCGTAGTTTGTTTCCCGCACATGCTGAATGACATTCACGACAGATTCCGTATCGCCGTTCAGCGTAGCTTTCAGAACCTGCTCCGACTGCATCACGAGTGCCGTGAGTCTTGGATGATCGCCCTTTTTCAGCAGACGCTCAAACTCGCCGCGCACCTCCTGATTCGGAATCCGCGCACGCTGTGTGGTCTTGTCATACGCCAGATAGCCGAGATGAATCAGCAAGGTGAGAACATCATCGTCTGTTTTGAATGAATGGAAATCATTGTTGAAGCCGCTGACGTCCACCTTGATTGGCTCACCGGCAATCAGCTTGTAAATCTTTTCCTGCAATTCGCTTTGTCCGGTGCTGACCTTGATATTGATATAGGTCAGCATATTTTCAGCAGCGGTTGTCTGCTTCCAGTAGGATTCCACCTCGCCGCTTTCCATCGCCATCATCACGGAATAGGGATTGTAGATCGACTTCACCCTTGCAAAGGAATAACCGTCATACCAGCGCTTGACTTCTTCAAAATCCATGTCATGCTCTTCACACAGATCTCTGACATCCTGCTCAGTGAAGCCGGTATACTCTGCAAACTTTCCGGGATTCGTGTTGGCAATACAATCGTCACTGTACAGGGCGGCAACCGGAACACCACATATAAACTGAAAGCATAAAAACAGTGAACCGCCGTCCGCAGCAATCGCAGACGGCGGTTCGTATTCTCAAAACAGTCACGCTGCCGGTTCCGGTATCCCGTAAATCAGGTCTTCTAACGCATAGCGCAGTTCTGTTGCATCGGAATGCGACGCCCGTGTGATTCCGCCCTCATAGGTGTAAACTGTGTAATACATATAGGCATCCAAGTATGCAGGACGCAGCTCTGCCTTATTATAGTACGGTGTAAAATCCTGCTCCATAAACGACTCAAAAGCTTGCTTCGGGAGCTCCCTATACATGACCGGATTCTCCGCATCTTGCTTTTGGTCAGTGTAAGATGCGCAATAGATTCCATCCTTGCTGTAAATTCGCCAGAAATTGCGGACGCCCGCAAACCCGCCGGTCTGCTTGACTGCAACAGCAACCGGTACCGACCGCGCCGCAGATTCATCAAAATCAAAGCCGCCCGAAACACCGAAGATGCCTTTTTCGCACAGAATCCGTACCAGCGCCAGAACATCCGGGTCATCGAGTACGCTGTTGCCGGAACCGAATGTACTCAGCATGAGCTTTTCGGTACTGCCGTTGTCATTTTTAAGCGGCAGATATAAGGTATCGGCACCGTAATCATCAATCAAATAATCCCACGAAATCGTGTCTGCACGTTGCAGTACATCTGCCTTTTGACTGATTTTTTCAATCAGACTGACGGCCTCCGGCATATCTTTCAGCATGGCGCTAGTGTATGCGTCGGTCTGTTGCTGATTGACCCATGCGTTCTCCCTTTCGACGATGAACAGTGCATCTTCTTTCTGCATCAGCGCACGTTTCATCAGAGAGAAATCAACGGCGTCAAGTTTGCCGTCCTTTGTGAAATCAGCCGCACGCCAGTTTGCTAGCTTCACATTGCTGTGGCCGAGCAGCCATTTGCTGAACAGAATGGCATCGGCTTTCCCGAATGTGCCGTCACCGTCCAGATCACCCTCAATTTCCGCGCTGTATTGCAGCCGGAATTCAACATTTTGTGCGCCGTTCGGGAAGCTAGTCACTTTTTTATAGTCCTCTGCAAGACGATAGTTCTCCGGGAGCGCTGCTTCGGCAACATCAATGTCCACTTTGCAGCCTTCTAATCCGGAGCAATCCCAGACATACGGATTCCTCTCGGCAGTCACTGGCGCTATGTCGATCGGCGTGTAAGTATCCCCGCCCTCTGCAAGATTGCGCAGCTCTGCGGAAGGGATCAGCGTAATCGGCTCCGACTGCGACGGCACATTGGTCAGGTAACCGCTGACTGCATCCGTGAACACAATCCGCATCATTCCCGGCAGAAGAACTGTCTGCGTGGTATCCGTGACGATGCAGTCTGCGGTCAGCGTTTTCGTTGCCTTTCCGTCTGTCAGAAATGAGCCGTATTCCCATTCAATTTTTGCGGCACCGTCATCGACGGCCTGATACACAATGATTTCATATGCCGTACCGCCGGCAACCGGATTTCCTGTAACCGTGCTGCACGGCGACGTTGTCCGGAATTCAAAGATATTTTCGTAATCCCGTGATTTTTCCTGCCACGAATAGGCAGTGCCGACTGAGGATTTCAAACAGAATACAACATAAATATCATGCACTGAAACCTCACCGTGTGCAGCTGAATATACGTCATATTCTGCACGGCAGTTCGGAAGCCAGCTGTATTAATCCAATTCAGCCACTTCAAGCGTATGCAGCTTTGAATCGGTTTCATAGACCTGAAAAGTATAGCTCCGGTCTCCCGGCAAGTCCTCATCCCCTGCATTCACCCATGTGTCGGTGTGCGTGACTTTCAACACGCCCTGTCGCTGCGGCTGATAGACAACAACCCGCAGACCGAGTCCGCCGTTCTCCGTGCTGTAAAGCTGATTTTTCAGGCACTGGGCAATGCCCTTTGTCGCAGTGAGCTGGTATCGCAGAACGCCCTGCGGCTCTCCCTCCGGTATGATTTCCACTTCCTCTGTGAACACAAGGCAGATCAGGCCGTTTCCTATTTTTGTTGCACCGAACTGATTGCGAAATTCAAGCGCGGAATCATAGTCGTCCGGAATCCAATCCGGGAGTTCGGCAAGTGCGCCCGTGTATTCGGGCACATCCGCAGTCTGAACCGGCGCTGCCGCAGCCGTGAGCGGTGTGAGTGCGGTTGCTGCTGCGAGCAGCAATGCGATTGTAATTCTGTGTTTCATCTTTTCCCCTCCGTTCTGAATGCTTCTGGTTGGCGGAATCTGCTGCCATCATGATATCACATCTTTTAGTCGAAATCAATGTTGTATTGCGCCTTTTTCAATGCATTATTGGCAGAGCTGCGGGATGATTTTGCTTTGATCAATTGCGCGTGCTGTTTGATGGAATCCTGTTGCGTTTTATTTCATGCAGTCATCATATTTTGCGATAATCTCTTTGCGTTTGACATTCATCTCATCATACAGCTTATCGACTTCGCTTTTAAATTTGCGTATCTTCATAACAGGAGCATCAGCAATACGCAACGCTTTGACGGTCGATGTGACATAGGTTTGCAGCGGCTTAGAGAATTCGTTGAACTCAGTTACGGCTTCCTCTGTCTCGCAGATTTCGCGCAGTTCATGCCGTATGGAACGAATACGACCGGAGAAGCATCTCGTAATTGCGGACAAATCCTCTTTCTTTTGATATGACTCTGAGCTTTCCAGATACTTTCTGCAATCCGGATTTCCGCAGCAATCATCATTGACCATCCCGCAGAAAAGCTCTCCGCAGACTGTACAGGTGCAGATCGCCGTGCCGGTCATATTCAGCAAATCCCGTAACATCAGCAGGAACGCAGTACATGGAAAGTCAGAGCTATACCATATCTGTCCGCCGATGACCTCCGCATGAATCGGCTGAAAAAGAGAAAAGCCGTCAAGCCCCGGTGACTTGCCTGCCGGGAATGTCGTCAGAAGTCTGCGGAGCTGCTCAAAACCCGGCTGCACCTGATCTTTGATGTAGCCGCTGACCGTTTTCAGCTTTATACGCATAACCGCATTGTTATGAAACAATGCGTATTCATAGATCGAATCCAGCAGGAAAGCACTGAACGAACCGTTATACCCTGCATCTTTATAGGTTTGGACTGCCTCGCGCAGTCCTTTTTCTTTTGTGCCTTTGCGGATGCGTTCTTCCGCCTTGTCCGCAAGATCATTGATAACCGGCAGATTCGCCGCAAGTTTATTGATCCACTGAACGGCTTCTGTGAAGCTGCAAGTGGTTTCGGAATCATCTTCCCGGAATAATATGGTCGTTTTTACCGGATCAAATCGGAATTTCAGGTTCATCCGCAGGTACTCCTTCCCGTTTTTCTGCTTCCATTATACTGTATCACAGGGCGTTTGTCAAGGCAAATCATCAGCAATAAACTAGTTTGTAATTCCGAAACAGGATTCTTTTCTAGTTAAAAACGGAATCGTGTTTGCAAAGTCTGAAAGAACACGCTACAATAAAAAGCAAGCCCGCAATCAGTGTGTAAGAAAGGATGGTGTTTGCGATGTGCTTATAGACAGATGCGTTCCACAACAGTAAGTGAGGAGGAATAGAATGTCAAATGAAATAGATTTACAGCAGCAAACCGATGTGCTCCGGCTGATCTGCATTGGTCGCTGCCGGAAGGCAACGATGCAAGGATGCAAGAGTGCAAAGACACAGAAAGTTTGCATCCTTGCACGCTTGAACAGGAAGGGGTATAACGAAATGGGACGGATTCCAAAAGACGCGCTGCCGCTGTATATGCCGCGGAACCATGTGAACGGTCTGCTGGCGGCGCTTGATCTCATCATCCACACGGATGAGAAAAATGAAATGGCGGTATCGGCACAGAAACTGAAAGACAAGATTCTGCGGTTCGGCAAGGCGTTCCAGTCAAACGGAGAGGATTGCGTATCGGTTCTTCTTTTTCAGAACGAGATCCTGCCGCTGCTGAAAATCCTGCTGCTGATTGTTTCCGTCAAAGTCGATGCCGTCACGGATTATTACCCGATCATTGAACATAAGAAGAAAGGATGAGTGTAATGCCGAAGGGAGTCAAGAAGAGAACGACTGTTGTGATTTGTGAGGAACTGGAAAAAGTATCCCGTGAAATGCATGACAAGGAAGCTGCGATCAAGAAGGCGAAAGAGGAATATGAAAGCAAGGTCAAAAAGCTGAAAGCAGAAATCTCGGCGAGCAAAAAGCGGCTGAGTGAATTGCAGAAAGAGTATCAGCAGCTTGTCCGCGACGAACAACGCGAGATGCTTTCCGCGATGATGTTCAGCGGGAATCTGTCAACCGCGGACATCAATACTGCGATCAATGCGCTGAATGCCATGCTCTCCGGCAGCGGCGATAAGACAGCAGCAATTCAGAAGCTGCAAGCACTTGCGGACGAACAGGAAAGCTCCACGATCTCGAATCTTGTCAGCGAGATCGGCAATGAAAACGGGTAAGTAAGGGGTCTGGGGCTTCGCCCCAACTGCGGAGCAGAAAGATATGCTCTCTGGATTTTGAATCCAGCCCGATTCAGTAGTGGATGTGCGAGCGTCCACTACTGACATTGGGTGAACATATGTGCTAAAGTACCGAAACGGTAGGTCAGGTGAAGAAGAGAGGGGGAAATGACAGTGGAGAGGTTTAGTATCAGCTTTACACTCGGAAAAGCGAGTGCCGCGCACGGTGCAAATGTCAATCACAACAACCGGAAGTTTCTCGCGGACAACATCAATCCCGCGAAGACTTCAAAAAACATCAGCTACAAGATACAGTCGGTCGAAAGCGCTTATGAGGAGCTGTTCGGGGAAGCTGTTGCGGAGTACAATGCGGCACAAAAACGCCCTTGCCGGAGAATTACAGACTATTATTCGCACATCGCTAACGGGCATCGTGAGGAACCATTCTATGAAGCAGTCGTGCAGTTCGGTGATTGCAGGACGGTTCAGCCCGGATCGCAGCGGTGGTATTATGTTCAGACGATGCTCAACGATTACATGACAGAATTCCAGCAAAGAAATCCGAATCTGTATGTCTTTAACGCGGTCATGCATCTGGACGAAGCATCTCCGCATCTGCACATGGACTTCATTCCGTTCTATACGCAGGAACGGCAGCGTGGACTGAAAAAAGGTGTATCGATGCGGGCGGCTCTGATCGAGCAGGGTTTCATTCCGCAGAACAACGGCAAGAACCAGCTGCAACTGTGGGAGGAATCGGAGCGTGCAGAATTGGAAAGGATATTGCATCGCCGCGGATTCCTGCGCGAGGATAAGCACGCAGACTATGCGCACATGAGTGTTGGGGAGTATAAGGCATTGCAGGATTCCAGAAAAATGGAAGAAATGCTCCGACAGCGGCAGACTGTTTCCAAAGGCGAAGCGACCAGAATGGAAGTCTACCGGCTGAAAGAAGAATTGCAGGCATCACAACAGACAATCAGGCAGCTTGAACAGGAAAAGAAATCAGAGTACAAGATGTTCTTCTATGCAACCGATGACAAGCTGGCATATGTGATGCAGCAGTTGGAGCAAATGGGCATTCCGTTCCGCGAAACAGAGAACGGCTTTGAGGCGCAGGAGTGCTACATGAAAACAATCCGCAGCATCGAGCGGAACTATCATCCGCCGCTGGTGTCCTTACGCGACCAACTCCGCGAGGACATTGACCGCTGCCTGACGCGGGCGACCGGTTTCAACGACTTCCTGAAAAGGCTGCACGATGAGGGATACTGTATCAAGCAAGGCAAATATCTTGCAGCAAAGCATTGGCATGGCGAACGGTATATTCGTTTCAAATCACTCGGAGAGGAATACAGTGAAGCAGCTCTGCGCGGTTTGCTTGATGAGAAACTGACATTTGAAAAGAAGCTGGCGGAGAAAACCGAGGATGCAAAGACCAAGCATTCATCGAATGTCATGGTGCTGCTGACGGCGAGAGGCTATATGGATTCGTTCATCACATATCGTTTGCCGATTCGGAAGCTCCGACCGCACAGACCGCTCACTTGGGTGAACGACGCCGAGCTTGACCGGATTCTTTCATTGAATGCAGCGCTCAACAAAGGGGAAACGCTGGATTCCATGCGCAGGCGGTTTTCGGAACTGACGGAGCATGAAACGGACTTGCAGCGTAAATTGGAGCATCATGAGAGTCTGTTTGCCGATCCGAACGTGCTGCAACCTGTCCGTGATGAACTGGCACAGGTTCAGGAGCAACTGAAATCCGCATCCGATATGCTGACTATGGCGGAGAAGATCATGAACGGCACCTATGTGCAGGATATGCTGAACAATG